>JAEYXN010000216.1 GCA_023431285.1 Bacteroidota bacterium | reverse complement strand
GTGGATCCTACCGGCAGAACATCATGTTTACCGTTCCGGAAGGCAAAGCTCTGCAACAGAAGATTGACGCAGCAGAAAAGAACTACGTGATTCAAGCCGACGATTACATCAAGCTGTCGGTGTTCACCAACAATGGTGAACGTCTGATCGATCCTGATTACCGATTGCTGCGGGATCTTCCCTCCAGCACGGTGGGGGCGAATCTTCGTCCTGTTGTAAATTATCTCATCACGACTAGTGGAACTGTGAAGTTACCCATGGTTGGAGAGATCAACCTGATAGGCCTCACGTTGCGTGAAGCAGAACAGATCTTACAGAAAGAATACAGCAAATACTACCAGGAGCCATTCGTATATCTTGAGTTCCAGAATAAGCGCGTCATTGTACTTGGCGCGATGGGTGGCCAGGTGATTCCGCTGTTAAATCAGAACATACGCCTGGTGGAAGTACTTGCTCTTGCACAGGGAGTCGATAACAATTCACGGGCACACAACATCCGCGTACTGCGTGGTGATCAAGTCTTTGTTGCCGACTTTTCCACATTCGATTCATACACCAGACATAACATGATCATAGAGCCGGGCGATGTGGTATACATTGAGCCGATCCGCAGGCCTGTTGTAGAATCTGTCCGCGATTATGGGCCGGTCATTGCAGTCGCGACCAGCCTCACCACGCTCGCAATTGTCTTGTTGGGACGTTAATAGCGCTGAATGATTAATGAGAAAACGATAAGGCCAGGATCCACGATGGAAGCTATCGACTTCAGTAAGTTGGCGATGGTGATCCGCCATAACTGGATCTGGCTGCTGATCATTTTCCTCGTGGTGAATTCAATCGCTTTGATTTATGTCCGATATACCAAAAATCTTTTTGAGTCTTCCTCGGAACTAAAGCTTGACGTAAAGAACGAAGCCTCTGAGCTCGGCATCAAGAGTGTTGTCGACGACCCGAACATAAATCTTATCTCTGGCGAGATTGAGCTGATCCAAAGTAAGCTTTTCCTAAACCGTGTTCTTGATACCGCGCCGTTTGAAGTTTCATATTACAGCAAGGGACGTGTTCTGGACGAAGAAGCGTTTGGAAACGGACCCTTTGTGCTTACCTATAAGATGAAAGGTGCTGGCATCTACAATATCCCTATCGATTTTGAAGAAACCGGTTCAAGGAATTTCATCCTTCGTTTCCCTGATAAGTCGCAGGTAAGCGGAACTTATGGCGAAGTGCTTTCCATGCCGGGAGCAGATCTACGCTTCACAAAAAATGAGCTCTTCCACAAAGGTGATGAAGTCGGATACTTCTTCATTGTCCATAGCCGTGAAGCAATGCAGACATACCTGAGGGAAAATCTTACAGCAGAACCTCTGAACTATAATGCGAATACGATCCGTATTGCATTCAAAGATCACAACCCTTACAAAGCTCAGGCTATCCTGAACAAGATTGACACCCTGTACCTGCAATACAGTCATGAGCAGAAGAATCTTGCCAACCGCCAGAAGATTGACTGGCTTTCAAATGAGCTTTCACAGATAGAAGAGAAGATGGAGGGACTGGAGAACTATTTCGAGAATTTCACTCTACAGAATAAGACCACCAACCTGGATGTTGATCTGGCGAGGACGATCCAGAGCATCAACACTATCGACTCCATGCGTTACAACGCTACTAACCGTATATCCACCCTGGAGGTTGTTTCAAAAGCGTTAGAGGACAAGAATTATCTGGTATCCATTGCTCATCGCCCTGCATTACCTGAAGAGATGAACAGAAATCTCGACGAGCTTCACAAGCTTATACTGGATCAGGAGAAACTTAAGCTCTCTTACAATGAAGTGACCTTTGCGTACCGGCAAACGGAGAAAGACATTGAAGGCCTGCGAACCAGATCATTGGAGCAGATGCGTGAATTGAAGGCGGGCGCGGTAAAGCGTCTTGAGGAGTTGAACAATCAGAAGAGGGCACTTGAGAAAAACTTTGCCAACCTTCCGGACAAGAGCACTGAATTCTCAAAGAATCTTCGTTTCTACAAATTGAATGAACAGCTCTATCTCACGTTGATGCAATCCAAATCGGAGTTTGAGGTTGTTCAGGCGGGAAGCACCAATGATTTTAAGATTCTGTCGCCGGCGTCGTTTCCAAATTCTCCTGTGTCTCCGAAGAAAGTGATGATCGTGGCAGCGGGATTTGTGGCAAGTCTGGTGGTGATGATCTTCTTCATCAGTGTGATGTACCTGTTCAACAACAAGATCACCAGTCTCTCGGAACTTGAGTATACTCTTCAGGTTCCTGTGCTTGGAGTTGTTCCTTCGTCGAAGAGCATTCGCCATGACACGTTATATGTTCTTGATCAGCCGAAGTCGATGGTAAGCGAGGCTATCAGGACGATGCGCACCAACCTCGACTTCTTCAACATCAAATCCGGCAAAAGGGTTATCGCGATATCATCAACGGTTTCAGGAGAAGGAAAATCTTTCATTGCCATGAACCTTGGTGCGATCATTGCGCTATCAAACAAGAAAGTGATTCTTGTGGATCTTGATATGCGAAAGAGCAAGTCGAACGTACACTTGCCTGTGGAAAATCCGATGAAGGGTGTGAGTACTATTCTGATCAGACGTACGAAATGGCAGGAGTGTGTATCGCATACCCCGGTGGAGAATTTTGACTATCTGCCGGCGGGCCCTCATCCTCCAAACCCTGCGGAATTATTGATCAATGGTGAGTTCACGGAAATGCTGAATAGTTTGCGGGAGCACTATGACTATGTATTGCTTGACACGCCACCGGTGGGACTTGTGACTGATGGGATCATGGCGATGAAGCATGCTGATCTGAGTATTTACATCTTCCGTGCAAATTATTCCAAAAGCGATTTCCTTTTGAATCTTCAAAGGATCATTAACATCAACAAGTTTTCGAATCTTACGATGGTCTTGAATGCGCTACCTTCGACGGGTGAACACAAGTATGGTTATGGATACTATACGGAAGCGGAAGCAAGTAAAAACTGGAAACAACTTTTCAACACATAAGTGCTAAGCTGGTTCAATAAACAGAAGATCTCCAGTCTGGACCTTGGGACAGATATGCATTCGCATTTGCTTCCCAATCTTGACGACGGAGTGCGAAGCTTTGAGCAGGCTGAAGAGATCATTCGACAGTTTATGGCTTATGGATACAAAAGGCTGATCACGACGCCTCACGTGATGAGTGACATGTATCGCAACACTTCTCCGGGAATTCTTAAGAGACTGGAAGACCTCCGCTCCTACCTTGAGGAAAAAAATATTGACATTCGGATCGATGCTGCTGCGGAATATTACCTCGACGAGGAGTTGATCCGGAAGCTTGAGACTGGTGAACCGTTGCTTACCTTTGGAGACAACTTTATTCTTTTCGAGACGAACTTCCTGACTGAGCCGCTCAATCTGAAGGAATTCATTTTTCTTGCTACTACCAAAGGATACCGGTTAGTGATGGCACATCCTGAGCGTTACCTGTATTTGCAGCAGAATCTTCGCAAGATGGAAGATCTTCTGAATCGCGGTGTTTATTTTCAGATCAACATCAGCTCTTTTACCGGCTATTATTCAAAGATGGTTCAGAGCACAGTGAACAAGATGATTGAGCAGGAGTGGGTGCATTTGCTTGGGAGCGATTGTCACCATATTCAGCATACCAGGCTTATCGAAACGGCACTTCCGATGAAGTACTTCCAAAAAGCCTTATCTTTGCCTCTTCTAAACAAAACCCTATAACGGGTATACGCGCACGCGTTCCGGCTCGTTGCCCCAAAATTTCGAAGGATGATTGCAGTAACCGGCGCCAATGGTCTTCTGGGAAGTTTTATTGTTCGTGAGCTCATGGAGAGGAAGATGCCTTTCGTTGCGTTGAAGCGCCGCGGGAGTGACACGTCATTGCTGGGTGATGTTACGTCCGGAGTGACGTGGCGGGATGCGGATATGCTGGATCCTGTCGCGCTGGAGGATGCGCTGCAAGATGTGACCCATGTCATTCACGCTGCGGCGATCGTGTCTTATAACCCACGCAAAGCTGATCTGGTCATGGAGCATAACGTTGTGGGTACACGCAACGTAATTGCTGCTGCGCAGGCTCGTGGAGTGAAACGTTTTCTGCATATCAGTTCCGTCGCTGCACTGGGAAGGCAAAAGAGTCAATCGTTGATTGACGAAACAAATCAATGGGTAGACAGCCCTATGCATACGGTGTATGCCGAATCAAAATATCTTTCAGAGCTGGAGGTGTTTCGCGCACAGGAAGAAGGGATGAGTACAGTGATCGTGAATCCATCAGTTATTCTTGCACCGGCTGACTGGAGCAGAAGCAGTGCGCGGCTGTTCAAGTATGTATGGAATGAGGGATCGTTGTATACCGATGCTTATCTGAACTACGTGGACGTTCGCGATGTTTCAGCAATTGTGGGCAGACTTCTTGAGGAAAGCACTATTGAAGGAGAGCGTTTTGTTCTCAATGCGGGCAAGATATCCTTTGAGGATTTCTTCAGAGGTGTGGCAACGCGGTTTGGTAAACGTGCACCGACCGTCAAGCTTGGGCCAGGTCTTCTCCATTTCGCAGCGAGACTTGAAGTGATGCGCACATGGTTTACGGGTACGGAGCCTCTTCTGACAAAAGAGACTGCACGGTTGGCAGGGACAGATTTTCTGTTTGACAATTCAAAAATAAGAAAAGCGTTATCAGTTGAATTTCAACCGATTGATCTTTCCCTCGACTGGTGCTGCCAATATTACGTGGCCAAATACGGGGCGAAAAATAAATTGAAGAATTAAGTTTGCGCCATAAAAAATTGGTATTTTAGGAAAACCTTTTAGTGAATGTCGAAAGAATACAGAAAAAGAGAGGAAGGCAACGAACTTATAAAACGCTTTGAGGATCATCTTAAGAAAAAAAAGCCGGCATTTTTCGACCTCGACGCCTACGAACAAATTATAGATTACTACATGTTCAGGAGCAAGTTCAACAAGGCGCTCCAGGCTGTCAATCAGGCTATCAGTCAATATCCGTTTTCTACTGAACTCATTACTGTAAAGGCACAGATTCTTTCTAACCTGGAAGAATATGATCAGGCACTCGTTCTGCTTGACCAGGCAAATGCCCTTCAGCCTAATGATGCAGAGATTTATCTTACTAAAGGTTCAATCTATTCATTACAGGGAAAGCATAGCGAAGCGATAGAAAATTATGAGCAGGCGCTTCTGTTTGCTGACGATAAAGATGAAGTGTATTACAGTATCGGCCTTGCTTATCAGAGCATGGAAGATTACGAAGGAGCGATAGACGCTTATAAGAAAGCGATTGAAATAAACCTCAATCACGATGGCGCTTTGTACGAGCTGGCTTATTGTCTGGACGTAACAGGACAACTGGAAGGAAGCATTGAGTACTATGAGAAATTCATAGACGAAGATCCTTACTCTGCCGCGGCGTGGTACAACCTTGGGATAGTATACAACAAGCTTGAGAAATATTCGGAAGCGCTGCACTCGTATGATTATGCGATAACGATAGACGATACGTTCGCGTCCGCTTACTTCAACATGGGTAACACCTACATGAATCTGAGCGAGTACACGAAAGCGTTGGATGCGTTTCGAAAAACAGTTGACCTTGAGGGACCGAGTCCGGAAGTGTATTGCTGTATTGGCGCTGCGTATGAAAGCCTGGAGCAGTACGAATTAGGATTGAAATATTTTCAGAAGGCCACCAAGCTGGACAACCTTTATGACGAGGCGTGGTTTGGCGCGGGAGCATGCCTTGAGAAGCAGGAGAAATGGTATCAGGCGCTTCATTTCTACAACAAGGCGCTTAAGTTAAATACGGAGAACGCTGAATACTGGAAATCTGTGGCGCATGCTGAATTCAAGATCGGCAACACGGTCTCCAGCATTGATGCGTATGACGAGGCCAGCAAGCTTGAACCCACCGATAAAGAGATTTGGTTGAACTGGTCGTTTATTTACTACGAACAGGGAGACCACGAAAAAGCAATTGAAACCTTATTAGCCGGATTTGACGAAATCCCCGACGATTCTGAGCTGTTTTATCGCATGACCGTTTACCTCATTGAGGCCGGACGTTTTAAGGAGGCCTTTAATTATTTGGAAAATGCGTTAATTTTGGACTTTGATGGTCACACGGCCCTTTTTGACTTCTTTCCGAAGATTGAGACCCAGAAGGCGCTGTTCAAGATTATCGAACAGTTTAGAAAAGATAACCATTAATGAATTACGATCTCAAAAACCTGCCTGAGCGGACCCATAAGCCCAGACAGTATGGCTTCACCATGGCAATGGATAAAGGATTGAGTATCCGTGAGGCTGAGGATTTTGTGAGCAACTGTGCGAGCCACGTTGACATAGTGAAGCTGGGATGGGCAACTTCTTTCGTGACCCCTAATCTGAAGGATAAACTTAAGGTGTTCAAGGATGCCGGAGTTCCGGTTTACTTCGGAGGAACGTTGTTCGAGGCGTTCGTAATTCGCGATCAGTTCGATGATTATCGCAGGCTTCTCGATCGCTACGACATGACTTTCGCCGAAGTTTCTGATGGATCGATCGATCTCGATCACGACAAGAAGTGCGATTATATTTCCAAGCTCTCCGAACAGGTTACAGTACTGTCTGAAGTCGGTTCAAAAGACGCAGACAAGATCATTCCTCCCTACATGTGGATTGATCTCATGCAAAAGGAACTTGATGCCGGCGCATGGAAGGTGATCGGCGAATCGAGAGAAAGCGGTAACGTAGGCCTGTTCCGCTCTACCGGTGAAGTACGCTCTGGTCTGGTGCAGGAGATTCTGACAAAGATCCCATTTGAAAAGATCATCTGGGAAGCTCCACAGAAGGCGCAACAGGTTTGGTTTGTGAAACTACTTGGAGCAAATGTGAATCTCGGCAATATCGCTCCTGAAGAGGTCATCCCGCTTGAGACAATCCGTCTCGGACTTCGTGGAGACACTTTCCTTCATTTCCTGGGTATTGAAAAGAAGAAAACTAATACAGCACCTCCATTTGAAATAGACTGAAAGCGCTTTGAGAAGACTTAAAGACTATCTTCTGCTATACTTCAAGGGAATGGCAATGGGCGCTGCGGATGTCGTCCCCGGTGTATCGGGTGGAACAGTAGCATTCATTACAGGTATCTACGACGAACTACTTTTCTCGATAAACGCAGTTGACGTTGAGGCAATGCGTCTTCTGGGACGCTTTCGCGTTGCAGAGTTCTGGAAGAAGATCAATGGAAATTTTCTTGTTGTCCTTTTAGCTGGTATTGCAACAAGTCTGGTATCGCTCGCGAAGCTGATGGTTCACCTTCTTCAGCATTATCCCATTATCATCTGGTCATTCTTCTTCGGGCTCATCCTGATTTCTGCACCACTCGTGTTGCGCGAAGTACGCAAGTGGACTGTCGGAGTAGGATTGAGCTTCGTGATGGGAATTATCCTGGCGTATCTGATCACAGTGCTATCTCCGGCGCAGACGCCTAACGCTATCTGGTTCATTTTTCTTTCCGGAGCCATCGCCATCTGCGCGATGATTCTTCCTGGAATTTCTGGTGCATTCATTCTGCTTTTGCTTGGGAAATACGCCTTCATGATCAATGCGCTGACGCAATTTCGTATAAGTGTTATTCTGGCTTTTGTAGCTGGTTGTCTGGTTGGAATCCTCAGTTTTTCAAGATTTTTGAGCTTTATTTTGAAGAATTATCACAATGCTACTGTAGCTTTGCTCGCCGGATTCATGCTTGGCTCGCTTAACAAAGTATGGCCCTGGCGGGAAGTTTTGGAATATGCCACGAACAGCGAAGGCGAGCAGGTTCCGGTTTTCGACCGAAGCATATTACCCTGGAACTATCTGGAGGTAACGGGTAAAGATCCTCAGGTTTTCCAGGCGATCCTCATGATGGCCCTTGGCGTGTTTATAGTGGTACTAATCGAAAAGATTGCCGAAAGGCTAAAAACAAAAATCTGAACATGGAAAAAGTATTCGGACTGATTGGGTCTACCGTCAGTCACTCCTTCTCAAAAACGTATTTCGATGAGAAGTTTTTTCGCGAAGGACTCCGCGACTACCATTATGAATTATTCCCCCTCGGCAGTATCAAAGAGCTGGAGAATCTGTTGAAGGAAACGAAAGGATTGACGGGTCTTAATGTTACGATTCCCTATAAAGAACAAGTTCTTCCGTTTCTTGATGAAGTGGATGGATTTGCGAAGAAGATCGGTGCGGTCAACGTGATCCGTATACGCGACGGAAAGCTTGTAGGGTTTAACACGGATTCGGACGCGTTCCTTGAAACACTGCAGAAGTGGCTTCCTGAGGGAAAGAAATATAAAGCTTTGATTCTTGGTACAGGTGGTTCCTCAAAAGCTGTACAGGAAGCCCTGAAGAAACTCAAGATAGATTTTACAGCGGTTTCCCGGGAGAAGAAGAAAGGTATCATCACGTATGATGACCTGGAAAAGAATCCGTCGGAGCTTTCAGGTTCCAATCTGGTCATCAACACTACTCCACTCGGAATGTCGCCAAATACAGAATCATGGCCGCCGATCGATTACGAAAAGCTTGGTCCGGATCATTATGTATACGATCTGATATATAACCCCGCCCGCACGATGTTCCTGCAAAAGGCTGAGATGCGTGGTTCCACTATTAAGAATGGTCTGGAAATGCTGCATGTGCAGGCCGAGAAGTCGTGGAAGATCTGGAATAATTGATTTTTCTATACCTAAACCTGAAAGCCCGGACTCAACGCCGGGCTTTTTTTGTTCTGGAGATAACAAAATATTGACGAGCGAAAATCGTCTATACAAAACGACTATATTCATTTCATCAGGACCGGGTACGGCCCGCCATTCAGAACGAGAGTAACATGGAATTTAAACTGACCAGCGAATACATTCCCACCGGTGACCAGCCGAAAGCGATAGAGCAGCTTACGCGCGGTGTCGAAGAAGGAGAACCACATCAGACACTTCTGGGCGTCACTGGCTCCGGAAAGACCTTTACAATGGCCAATGTAATCGCCAATACCAACAGGCCCACACTGGTGCTTTGTCACAACAAGACACTCGCTGCACAGCTCTATGGGGAATTCAAACAGTTCTTCCCGGAAAACGCTGTGGAATACTTCATTTCCTATTACGATTATTATCAGCCTGAAGCGTTTATTCCGTCATCAAATCTTTACATCGAAAAAGATCTTTCGATCAATGAGGAAATTGAGAAGCTGCGACTGAGCGCTACTTCGTCGTTACTTACCGGACGAAGGGATGTCATTGTTGTTGCATCCGTCTCTTGTATCTATGGTATCGGGAATCCCGAAGACTTTGGTAAAAATGTAATCAAACTTAAGGTTGGCGAGTCCATTCCCAGGAACAAACTCCTTTTTGGATTGGTGGACATCCTGTATAACCGTACAGAAATGGAGTTCAAGCGCGGCACATTCAGAGTGAAGGGTGATACTGTCGACGTGTTTCTCGCTTATGCGGATTATGCTATCCGGATTTATTTCTGGGGAGATGAAATAGAATCCATTCAGCGGATTGATCCTGTGAACGGAAAGAAGATTTCTGATGAGAAGATCGTCACCATCTTCCCGGCGAATCTTTTTGTTACCGGGAAAGAATCGTTGCACGTTGCTGTTCGGGAGATCCAGGACGATCTGGTTGCACAGGTTGGAATGTTCGAAGGAGAAATGCGTCACCTTGAGGCGAAGCGCTTGAAGGAGCGTACCGAGTTTGATCTTGAGATGATGAAGGAATTGGGATATTGTTCCGGCATCGAGAACTATTCACGTTATTTTGATCGTCGCGCTCCGGGTGCACGACCATTTTGTCTTATTGATTATTTTCCGGACGACTTCCTTTTGGTTGTTGACGAAAGTCACGTAACGGTGCCGCAGGTTCGCGCAATGTGGGGAGGTGACCGCTCGCGGAAAGTGAATCTTGTAGACTATGGATTTCGTCTACCCTCTGCGTTGGACAACCGTCCACTTACTTTCAACGAGTTTGAAAGCATCATCAGTCAGACCATTTACGTAAGTGCCACTCCGGGGGAATATGAGCTCAGGAAATCGGAAGGCGTGGTGGTAGAACAGCTGATTCGCCCGACGGGATTGCTGGATCCTCATATTGATGTAAGACCCAGCAAGAATCAGATTGATGACCTTCTGGAAGAGATTGATGAGCGGGTAAAGAAACGTGAACGGGTGCTGGTCACCACACTCACGAAACGTATGGCGGAAGAGTTGACCAAGTACATGGATCGTGTTGGTGTCAAATGCCGGTACATCCATTCAGAGGTAGATACTCTTCAGCGCGTTGAGCTCTTGCGTGAATTACGACTTGGTGTATATGATGTACTTGTAGGAGTGAATCTTTTGAGGGAAGGTCTGGACTTACCGGAAGTTTCATTGGTGGCTATTCTTGATGCTGACAAGGAAGGCTTTCTTCGCAACCAGAGATCGTTGGTGCAGACTATAGGAAGGGCTGCGCGGAATGAGAATGGTCGTGTAATCATGTATGCCGACAGTGTTACAGATTCGATGGCATTAGCAATTGAAGAAACAAACCGGCGAAGGAGGGTACAGTCTGAGTATAATGAGAAGCATGGAATAACTCCAAGGACTGTGATTAAATCAAAGGAGTCCATTCTGGGTACAACGAAGGTTGCTGATTCAAAGAGAGCTGCTAAGTTTTACGTTGAGCCGGAGGAAGTGACCCTGGCCGCAGATCCGGTGGTTTCGTATCTCAGCGATGATGAGCTCCAGAAGATGGCTGATCGTACACGGAAGGCAATGGAGAAAGCTGCGAAGGAACTTGAGTTCATCGAAGCTGCCAGGCTGCGCGACGAATTTATGGCTATCCAGAAAATGATCTCCGACCGTAAGAAATAGCTACCAATTCACTTTGCTTTCAATAAACGAGATCAGGTCTCGTGCCATTGCTTCATTGTCATCGCGGCGTGGATGCCCTGCCTTGCCCGTATAAGGAAAGAACAACGTGTGAATCTTTGGATCATTGATCTGGTTCACGGCTGTTGACACATAAGAAGGCCATGGGGACCCGGCCCGGGTGGCGTCCATACTCCCGAGCGCGCAGATGATATGCGCGTCGGGATATACTTTTCTGATGTCAGTAACGAATGCTTTGTACGCAGCGGTGATTGCTGATCCTGATGGAGCAATCTTGCCGAACTTCTTTTTGAAAGACGCATGGTCCGGAAGGTTTACGAGCCACGAATCGTTCTGCATAAGATTGATCACCACCACCTGCGGCTGTGCTTTTGAGAAGTCCCATCTGCTCAGCGAATCTTCGGGATCAAGCCTGTTATACAACTGAGGCATTTCAAGGGGAAACCAACTGACGAGTATTCCTATTCCGGATTTCACGGTGCAATAATAATCGGCGTTGAAGTGGCGTGCGGTGATGGCGGCGTAAGTGTAATAGTTATTGGTGAACAGGCCATCGGGAGAGTCTCCTCCTGTAGTATCATCAATAGCATAACCCGCGGTAATGGAGTTGCCAATAAATTCGATCGCGCGTTTAGGGGGTGCCGGCAAACTCAAGAGCTCACCTTTGGTCACCTGCATACCATAGAACCACGTTTTGCCCTTGTCCCACTCCGAGCGCTTGATAAACTCAATGGTGTGCTCGCCATCGGGAAGGTTGTGTGCGAGCGTATAAAATCTTTTGATCGTATCGAGCTCGATGGGATGAAGGCTGTCACCGTCAATGACGACATTGAAGAAGTTCTTTCCATTCTCGTCTCTGAGTTGCGCCTTTAGAGTACTTCCCTTAAATCGCACAGTGATATTAGTGCCTGGCCAGTAGATCGCAACTGAATCATTGCCAAGCACCCGCCCTGTCACCCTGATCTTTTCATCTGAAGGATCATAATGCTTTACCGAATATGAAGTGGACTCTCTGGCGATGCATGCGGAGAGAAACAAGATTGCGACGACTATTGTACTTTTCATTGTTGTAAGCAGCGTTTCTGATTGTAATCTAATATATCAAATCCATCTTCACACGTGGCCACAGGATTTTGCCCGACTGAATGTACGGAGCAACACAAGGCAACTCAAAGAATGCAGGAACATCAGTGCCTCTCACGGTTTTGGGCTTTCGATCGTATCGCCGGAAGAAGTCTTCCCAGTGAACCCAGACCACCTGTCGGGGAGAGATGGCTTCGAGTAGTTCGCATGGATAGCCGGGGCTGAATTTGTAGGACACCACACCGATAAAGGCGATGTCGACCGGTCTGTCGCGCAACACCTGAGGTGGGATACCATTCGGGGGATTGCATGAGGAGGATTGGATGAATGCCCGGAAACTGACTGCGCCTGTTTCATCAATAAAGTCGATCACAAATGAGAAGGTGTTTCCCTCGAGCCAGAGATTTGCGCGGGTTTTATCCCATGGCGTGTTCATTTCGTTCAGAGGAGTCCGTTGCCCGCCGCTGAAGAATTTTACATTTCTAAAATGGGGATTGTGCTCTGCGCGGACGGGGTACACGCGAATAGATCCGCTGGTTGATGCAACTTGTATCGGCGGCGCACCGTGTTGAAAGGTGGACTCGAAGTCTTCAAGAATCTTCACGTCTGCACCTTCGATGGTTCGATGGACAATATTGTGACCCGATTGCGTGAGTAGCAAGGTGGGCTTTTCGTCAAGCTTGCTGTACAGCGCCGGGATGTCCATCAGATGATCGTAGTGGCTGTGTGCGCTGAGTATCATGCGGACTTTGCCATTGGCACCCAAACTGCTTTTGATGGCTTCCAGCCCCTTCGAAATCATTCTGGAATCAGGTTTCAGGATTCGTTTACCTTCCTTTCCGAGGAATACGGAACGCCCGATCTTACCGGTCTTTTGGTTGGAGAAAAAAGGGTCAACCAGGATGGCGTCATTGCCAAGCCGCACCAGAATGCCACCACAACCGAGATAGGTGACGAAGGCTTTTCGTCCTGAATTGCCAGGGAGTTCAACTTTGAATTCAGCATCTTCCGTGTGGATTCCCTTTTTGTGAAGCTTTTTTAATGAGCCTGGATGGATTGAACATCGGACGATGAGCAGCAACAAAAGAATAAAAGGAATAGATCTGATCATGATATGCGAAGGTGGTTCAACATAAACAAATACCCGGACACGTGGAAAGTAAAATGGATATGTCGGGCACAGACTTTTAACTATGGGAATCACATAATTCAACGAGTATGAAAAAATTGTATTACCGTGGCCAGCCTTTTGATTTCGAAGTGTCAGAACTGATGGGGAAACGCTATTTTGTGCTATACAAAGACGGCGAAGTGGTCCAATACGTCAAAGAAGACGAGGTGGACATTCGGTCGCGGGTAAGCATGATTCTCGATGCATATTACCAGGTTCCCAGAACTGAGGTTCGGAATAGCATTCTAAGCTAATTGTAGAAACAGATCCACAATTGAATTCTTCTCAGGTTTCTGGGAAGAATTTTTTTTTGCTATTTACTTTTCTTCTTTCCCGAAACGCGTGGCAAAGCTTTGGCCGTCGACCGGGATACCAATTCATACCTCCGCTTCAGCCTGGCGTCGAACCTCCCCACCACCTCCACGTATTGTGAGAGTGCTTTCTGGAGCGAGACGACCATCTTGCCAGCGATCTTTTTGGTTTTGTCATGCTCGTCGAGAGTTGTTTCTTCCCTGGGGATGTGAATACGCCCAGGTTCGATTAAAGTGAATTTAATATCGACAGGATCGCCCACCTCGATTCGTGCCTCACGACGCAGCGCGCTGCGTATGGGAAAGTATCTTCCACTGTCCTTACGATATAAGATTGAAACAGAGAAGGGAATTCCATTGATGATCGCGCGGGTCTTTAATGGACCGCGGGGAAGATGCACAATGATATCCCTCGGAATAAAGACTGCCGTGGTGATCTGGTTAAAGCGGACAGACTCGAGCATGCCGCTGAATGCGAAGTTTTTTTCAGTGACCATAACAGTCAGATAATGGTTAAAACTTCCCTTTAAGTTCGGGAGAGCCGTTGCGTTGATCAGTGACAAAGAATTCCAGTAACCCGTGAAGAAGTTCAACCTTCACCGTTGTTCCTCTTTTCATTCGAACGGGCTGATCATCCACATGCGCTTTGGTTCCATCCCAGAACAACTCAATTTTTCTCGCACGAAGTTGTTCAAAGAAAGGCACCTGTTCCACCCCCCGCAGTTTCTTTGCCACGTAGTCTGCAAATTGCTCTCGTTGCTTTTCTGAGATGAGTACTACGTCGAATCGTCCATCACCGGGATCAGCAAGCGGTGCGAGATTTAATCGCGGGCCTATCGAAGTTGTATTCATGATCTCGACAAGCAGGTAGTTCCCTTTGTACTCGACTTCATCCACCTTGATACGGCAGAACTTTACATTGGCGTTCATGATAAGGTCATGAAGAACCTCAAGAGCTTTCTCCAGGCTTTTCTCAGCAGTGTCAAGGTCCTCAGGAGATTGACGATCCATTTCGTGGATCAGGTCCGGAAAGATTCCAACACCAAAACTTTCGATGAAGAATTTATTTTTCTTCAGACCGTATATCCTGCCGATGTCGAATTTCTTTACGTGAAGATCATTCCAGCTTTGAACGATTTTCTCAGGTGTCTGATGGCTTAACCCAAGAGTCTTCGCGATGTTATTTGCGGTACCCATTGGCAACAATGCCATAGGAAGTTTTCGTTCGAGAAGTTTCCGATTGAGAAGACTAGCGCTGACACGGCGTACTGTTCCGTCTCCACCTGCAAGGATAAGAAAGTCGGTATCCTTTGATCCAAATTTTTCCCATCCCTCATCTTTTGTGGATGAATAACTACAGCCAAACCCGGCTGCCTGAATCATGGCAATAAGTTCTTTTTTACCAAAATGTCCGTCACCGGCTTCTGGATTATGTAATAGCTTGGCAAATTTCATTATTTGAGTTTCTCTCAACGCATATCACATGAAAACTTGTACCACGTATGCGCAGGGTATGGAATGATAATAATATTCATAGTATCAACTAAGGATTAAACAATAACAGATTATGAATATACTAGTGACTAACGACGATGGTATTTACAGTCCGGGTATAGCAAGCCTTGCCAGGGTTGCCAGCAGGTTTGGAGAGGTACGGGTAGTTGCCCCGGATGTTGAGCAGTCGTCTATGGGCCACGCGATCACAGCGACGCGTCCGCTCTTCTACAAGAAATCTCCAATTGCTTTTGATGGGCTTGAAGCATACCGGGTGAATGGAACTCCGGCAGATTGTGTAGCACTTGGAACTCATCTTTGGGAAAAGGTTGACGTCGTATTGTCGGGAATTAACATGGGGTCGAATCTTGGGAACGCAATGTGGCACTCCGGAACATTGGCTGCTGCGAAACAAGCTGTTCTATTAGGGATGAAAGGCATTGCATTAAGTACTCCTACCGGAGGTGAGGAACCGGACTTTCATTCATTAGAAGAATATGTTGAAAAAGCATTGGAAGTACTACTTGCTAATGAAGACCTCTGTCTCATCAATGTGAACCTGCCTCCGAGCCCTAAAGGTCTGAAGTGGACACGTCAGGCTGTGCAACAATATGATGGAAAGGTCGTCGCGGGCAACGATCCGATGGGACGGAAACATTACTGGTTCACAGTCGTACCACTGGAACCTGCAGAAGAGGGTACTGATCGCTGGGCTGTGGAGAACGGTTATGTGTCGATAACGCCACTCAGGCTTGATCTTACTAATGAGGATGAATTACGTAAGGCGGTGCAGGATCAACCTGTAATCGAAAAGCCTTAGTGCATAGATGAAATTCATAAAAAAAGGCTGGATCGCTCCGGCCTTTTTTCGTTTTGGGTTTTGCAAAATTACTTCTTGGCGTTCTTCACTGCGTCGCGCGTAGTCTTGGCCATGTCAAGATGATGACGCAGAGTAGTAACCTTACCGGCAGCCCATGATTTAACATCAGCATCAACGCCATCTTCAGCTTCTTTCTCAAAAGCATCAACATCTTCTTCGTGTGCTTTCACCATCGCATCCATATAATCATTGTCGAAGTCAGCGCCTGATTTCTCCTGGAGATTCTGCAGATCTTTCTGCTTGGCGTCACTCAATGCTGCAGGAAGAGAGATATTCTTGGTAGCCGCAAGTGCCTTAAGTTCTGCGCTTGCTTTTGTGTGATCATCGACCATCAGCTTAGCAAACTCCTTCACTTGAGGTGATGTCGCTTTCTGTTGAGCAAGCTTTCCCGCTTCAACTTCAAACAGTCCGCCATCCGCTGCCTTTACAGCGAAGTCAGTATCCTTCTCAGTATCTGAGTCATCGAATTTTGCGTCATTCTGCTCAGTAGCAACATCCTTAGGATCCTCCTGCTTATTCTGATTTCCTCCGCAGGAGACGAGCATCGTGGCCGAAGCGGCCATAAACATACAGTAAATGAAATTTTTCTTCATATCGGGTTTGATTTAATTAATCCCTTAACCCGGATAAATTTAGATGCCATTCTTTAAGCGCCGTCCGACTCATAAAAATCCTGGATCGCTCCCATGTACATAGTGTTCCAACCATCCACGATATCGTCATAGTCCTCATCGGGGATGTTCGTCTGCCTTACCTCGATGGAAGTTCCGGAGTCATGCGCGTGGAGCTTAATGGTGACAATAGACTTTTCCTCGCGTTCGCCAAAATACCATTCCTGTCGTATCAACTTATCCTCCACAAACTCCAGGTTCTTTCCAGTGATGCTTCCCTCCCATAAAGAAAATTCGGAATCGGGGTCAGTAGACATCACTGCTTCTTCGCCGCTCCACAATTGAATGGTAAGAGGATTGGTAAGCGCCAGATATACATCGGAGGGAGGCGCGTTCACGATATAGTATTTCTTGAAATCTTTCATATCCCAATTTACAAATTTTAGGGCGCCCCAAAACACGATATAGCAATGTTCCCGGGGGGCCGTGAGTGTCGGGTATAATTTCGTATCATTGCATTTTCGACCATGATTACCTTCGTCCTCATAGGCATTACCGTGTTGATCAGCATGTATGCGTTCAACAAACCGGATGTGATGCGTCGTCTTATTCTTCACCCCTACACTGTGAAGTCGAAGGGTCAGTATTATCGTTTTATCACTTCAGGATTCATTCATAAAGACCATGTCCACCTGATTTTTAACATGATCACATTGTATTTTTTTGGTCAATACATCGAAGCTATCTTCCTCGGAATTTTCGGTACTAAGGGCGCGTTCTATTTTGTGGCATTGTATCTTTTGGCAATTGTTGTATCCGATATTTCGTCCTACTTCAAATATCGGCACAATCCAGCATACAGCTCTCTGGGCGCCTCGGGTGGTGTATCCGCAATTGTGTTCGCGTTTATTTTATTTTTGCCGCTGGAGAAGATCAACCTCTATCTGTTCATACCCATTCCCGGATTTATTCTCGGCGCGCTTTATCTGATGTACTCCTATTTTCAGGGGCGTCGTCAGGCAGATTATATCAATCATGACGCGCACTTGTATGGGGCGTTATTTGGACTGATTTTTTGTGTCATCCTTTACCCCCCCGTGGTGATCAATTTCATTGACCAGCTGAGAAACTGGAGAATTTTCTAATTAAGAAGCTTAGAGCAGCAAGGGTGCAATTTCACTCTTCCAGATGTCGTATCCCTTGCGATTCATATGGAGACGGTCTTCGACGAACAGTTCTCCCCGGATGTTTCCTTTCTTATCAATCATTTTTGAGAACACATCTACGTACGCGACATTCTTCTGCTGACTGAGGTATTCTTTGATCAGGGCATTCGTCTGTTTCATTTGTCCGAAAATGTGGGCACGGCTAGGGCTTGGCTTAATGCTGACGAAAACTACATGACACTCCGGGAAGTTTGATCGGATATATTCAAACAACGTCATGAAGCTTTCGGCGACCTGATTTGGTGTGGCGCCTCCGGCAAGATCATTTTCCCCGCAGTACACAACGACCTGTCTGGGCGCATAGCGCTTAATGACGTCATCTTTAAAGAACAATACATCAGTCAATGTAGAACCTCCGAAACCACGATTGATAATTGAATGGCTGGGAA
>JAEYXN010000081.1 GCA_023431285.1 Bacteroidota bacterium | reverse complement strand
GAATGCCAGGTCTTGATTATGGTCAGGGCTGGCGTTTTTTTTGCGTAGTTGTCAGCCAGTCACAAAAAGAGAGTGATATCCTGTTGATGGTCAGGCTGGCATTCAGAAAGTAAGAACGGATCTTAGGCTTCAGGGCCACCTTCCAGGTTTGATACCGTCCACAAATCTTATGATTTAGGTATCAAATCTTTTGGTTCCATTCCAAGCCCGTCGGCGATGTCTGCGAGTGTGAGTATATCGATATCCACCGTACCTTCTTCAACCCGTATAAGGGTTACTATGTCAATGTCTGCGCGACTCGCCAGCTGTTCAAGGGATAGCCCTTTCATTGTACGGATGGCACGCAGGTTGCGTCCGAAGCTGACAAGATATTCATTGGTTTCTGCTCGCATGAGGTAAAGATACTATGTTACCCGTTTGTACAAATTGGTTAAATTCGACTAACCTATCCAAATGGAACAAGAACCTAGACAGAAGTCTTTTAGAGAGTTCATTGAAAATTCAACGAACTTGATGACAGTATTTGGTATTTTCAATGCGTTGGTCGTTTTCGCCACTACAATGGAGGGTGCGAAGGAGAACGAGTATCTGATCTTCTTGTTCATTTGTTTTTACGTGATTTCATTGTTGGTCTGGTTTGAAATCATTCGTGCTGCTTTCAAGGTAAGTAATGATTCTTTTCAGTTTCATGTTTTTATTCTTACCGGATCAGGAATTCAAATTTGCCTGATACTATATCTGTTGGATTACCTTCCTGAATTTCTAATTGTCGTTATCGGGGTCCCGGTTTTCTTGTTGGTGATGTTTGGGCCCTTTTACTTGTTGGGGAAAATATTTGAAAGAATTAAAAATCGAAAAATACTTGGCGAACCGACAGATGAAAACAGAAGATTAATGCTGAAGCTTTTTTTATTGTCCTTCGTGGTTAGTATTTGCTTAATGCGGTGGGTCATGATTCCCGTAATTCAAGTGTTCGCAAAGAATTCATTCACGTCCTCTTAGAATTGTTCCATCTCATTTATTGCTTCTCTCATTATTTCATCCATATTCGGCAATTCCGCGATTGTGTTGTTAACTTCGATCAAAGCATTGACAAAAGTAACTATAGGTACTGTCCACCGATGTGCTATGAGGATGTGACCTTTGACGACAATCGTGGTAAGTTCATGCACACCCCTTAGATGATGATCAATCAGCTTCTTAAACTTTCCTAAATCGACTCGCTCAACTTTTCTGGATAGTATGATACAAAGATGAAATTGGGTTGCATTTACAAATTACAAGGGTGAGAAACAGTTTACCCTGTGGCCGTCGATCTACTGCATCTTGACCTCCACCTTGACCACTCGACATAAAAAAGCCCCTCCAGTATCCTGGAGAGGCATTTTCCGAGGTCCCGAGCGGATTCGAACCGCTGTAGGAGCTTTTGCAGAGCTCAGCCTAGCCACTCGGCCACGGGACCCTACTTCGCTGAAGCTTCGTAGGGCCCGGCCCTGCGTGGGTTCAACGAGTTTGTAGGACTTCGTCCTACGAAGCTTCAGCGAAGTTGCAGGACTTTGTCCTACGAGCTTTCGCGAAGTTGCAGGACTTCGTCCTACGAAGCTTTAGCGAAGTAGGAGCAAAATTACAAAACAAAGCGAATTAAGAAAGCCTCATATCTATTTCGCCTGCAACACATTCAGCGTCAATTCAGAATATGAAAAGAAAAAGGCGACGCCCGAAGACGTCGCCTTTTCGGTTGCATGATTATTCGCCCTTCTCAGGTGCGCCGCCAGACATTTTCTCCTTCAATGCAGCAAGTGCATCAAGGTCGCCAAGCGTTGACTTTTCATTCTGCTGATTGATCGACTGGATCGAAGTAGACTTGCCTTGTGCGCCGCTCTTCTTTCCACCCGCAGTCTTTCCTGCAGCAGGTTTCTGCTCTTCTTCTGCAGACCATGTTGACTTGTGCGACAACACGATTCTTCTGTCATCCTTCGAGAACTCGAGGACTTTGAAGTCGAGTGCATCACCTACTTCAGCTTTAGAGTTGTCTTCCTTCGCAAGATTCTTCGCTGCGCAGAAGCCTTCGATACCGTAAGGCAGCTCAAGCACTGCACCTTTGTCGTTCTTGCTGGTGATAGTACACTTGTGAACTGATCCGATGGTGAACACAGTCTCGAAAGTATCCCAGGGGTTTTCTTCGAGGTGTTTGTGGCTGAGTGCAAGTCTGCGGTTAGCAGCATCAAGCTCCAGCACCTGTACCTCCATTTTCTCGCCAACCTTCACGAACTCGGAAGGATGCTTGATCTTTTTGGTCCAGCTGAGGTCAGACACGTGAACGAGTCCGTCGATACCTTCTTCAAGCTCGATGAACAAGCCGAAGTTGGTAAGGTTGCGCACGATACCTGTGTGGCGTGTACCCACAGCGTATTTGCTCAACACATCCTGGCGGGTCCAAGGATCTTCAGTGAGTTGCTTGATGCCGAGTGACATCTTGCGCTCTTCGCGATCCAGGGTAAGCACAACTGCTTCTACCTCGTCGCTCACTTTCATGAAGTCCTGAGGATTGCGCAGGTGTTGTGACCAGCTCATTTCACTAACGTGGATCAGACCTTCAACGCCAGGCTGAAGTTCGAGGAATGCGCCGTAGTCAGCCACATTAACGATCTTGCCTTTAACTTTAGATCCTACCTGAATATCTGCAGGAAGGGAATCCCACGGATGAGCAGTAAGTTGCTTCATACCGAGAGATATTCTCTTCTTGTCTTCATCGAAATCAAGAACCACAACTTTAACAGTCTGGTCAAGCTTAAGAACTTCTTCCGGATGGTTGATACGTCCCCAGCTGATATCTGTGATGTGGAGAAGGCCGTCTACGCCACCAAGGTCGATGAACACACCGAAGTTTGTCATGTTCTTGATAACGCCCTCCAGTACCTGACCTTTCTCGAGGTTGGTAAGGATAGCGGCCTTCTGCTGTTCGAGATCTTTCTCGATAAGCACTTTGTGAGATACAACCACGTTGTCGTTGGTGTAGTTGATCTTCACTACTTTCACTTCGATGTTCTTGTTTACATAGATATCGAAATCGCGGATAGGCTTCACGTCGATCTGTGAGCCGGGAAGGAATGCTTCGATTCCAAACACGTCTACGATCAGACCGCCTTTTGTTCTGCGCTTCACAAAACCTTCGATAACTTCATCGTTATCGAGCGCTTTCTGCACATACTCCCATCCTTTAACGAGTTTCGCTTTTCTGCGGCTGAGTACCAGCTGACCCATAGTGTCTTCGCGCTCTTCGATGAAGAGGTCCACTATGTCGCCGATCTTCAGGTTAGGCATGTCTTTGAATTCTGCCAGGGGAACAAGTCCGTCTGATTTGAATCCAATGTTCAGGATCACATCGCGATCATTGATGCCTACAACAGCACCCTGTACGACTTCACCGGTTTCAACTGTTGTTACAGTTCCGGAGTACAGTTGCTCCATTTCAGCGCGCTTCTGTTTAGAGTAGCCTTCGCCAAAACCTTTGCTTGCAAAAGCTTCGAAGTCGAATTCACCAGGAACCTGCTTCTCATATTTTGCTTTCTTCAACTCGGATACAGGAATCGCCTCGGTAGAGATTTCTTCCTTCTGAGCAGAACGGATATCCTTCAGGGGATCTTCTTCGTCTACCTCAATTTTACCGGTTGCTTTTGCTCCTTTGGCGGGGGTTTTGGGAGCGTCTTTTGGGGTGGCAGTCTTTCTAGGTCTGTCTCCGCCTTTTTGTTCTTTAGCCATTAAAATTGCCCTTCATTACATGCAGTCACCGGGCTCCGTCACTGCAAATTGGTTTTACTTTGAGTCCTTTCCACTGGTCCGGACCCCCACTCACCCGAGCAGGGCCGCAAAGATAACGAAAACCGCAGGAAATACAATGGGAGGAACTGGTCTGCCAGTTTGCCGGGTGGCCGGTCGGGGAGCGTTTTCGTGATACGGGGACCACGTTTGTAGCAAGTAACAAGTAGCAAGTAGCAAGTAGCAAGTAGCAAGTAGCAAGTAGCAAGTAACAAGTAACAAGTAACAAGTAGCAAGTAGCAAGTAACAAGTAACAAATAGCAAGTAACAAGTAGTGCTGGTTTGGGCCTCCTGCTACTTGTTACCTGCTACCTGCGACATCATAATAAGGTGGTACGTGCTATCCTAAAGATTAACCTTCATAGGACAGTGCACTCCTACGGCTGTTTCCCTGCTACCTGCTACTTGCTACCTGCTACCTCATAATAAAGTGGTACGCGCTATCTCTTCAGAGCAACCGTCATAGAACGGCCGTTTCCCTGGTACTTGCTACCTGCTACCTGCTACATCAAAATAAGGTGGTACGTGCTAACCTAAAGATTACCCATCATAGGAAAGTGCATTCAACCGGCTGCCTGGCCGACGGGCCGACTGGCTGACCCAAAGGCGTGCCTCCTGCCACGGCTGTTCCCCCTGCCACTTGTTACCTGCTACCTGCTACATCATAATAAGGTGGTACGTGCCATCCTAAAGATTAACCTTCATAGGACAGTGCACTCCTACGGCTGTTTCCCTGCTACTTGCTACCTGCTACCTGCTACATCATAATAAGGTGGTACATGCTAACCTAAAGATTACCCATCATAGGAAAGTGCACTCAACCGGCTGCCTGGCCGACGGGCCGACTGGCTGACCCGCCACGACCGTTTCCCTGCTACCTGCAACCTGCCACAGTCCCGCCTACCTTCGAATAAACGCCTTCACCCACGTCCCTCTTTCCCCTACAACCCTCACAAAATAAAATCCCTGCGCTACGCCACCAATGCCAACCTCCTGAGTATCCTGTGGCTGAGAAGTCTCGTCGACAAGTTTCTCTGTTACTACCTGGCCCAGGCCATTGGTAATCTGAATGGTGCGGATGTTGCCGCTTCGGCGGTTTGTTCGGACGTACAAGATGTCGCCGTCATTGGGGTTAGGAAATACTGTGACGTCTTCATCGTCGTGGGAAACTAATGTCTCGCTCATCAGAGAAGCACCCGATGTTCCTCCACCGATTACCTGGACACTGGCGAAGGTCGCGGTACCCAGTGCATTGCTGGCGTGGCTGGTGAAGGCAAGTCCGACGTACACGCTACTGCTCATGGGAACAGCGACCGGTGTTCCTACCACAGTCCATGAAGTTCCATTGGAAGAAACGTATGATGTGAAGGTATTACCCGACCGCACCAGCCTTACCCAGTAAGGGGCGCTGCCGGCAGAATTCGCCGCAGTGGTCACTCCGTCTGTGGCGACCCGTCGCTGGAAGCTTGTTCCACTGGTTGCCGATACCAATGTCATTGTGTTGATGGATCCGGGTTGGAGCGTTTCACGGACCATCACGCCCGCCTTCGCCCATGCGTGGGTATTAGTGATTGATGTCACGCGTGCGCGGATGTCGCAATCTCCCGTGATCTGCTGGTACACAAACCTGAACTGGTCATCATTGTTATAGATGTCGCGTCCCGATGCTGTCACTGTGAAAGTATCTCCACTCACCGACGCATCGCCAAAGATGTTCTTCTTGCCTATGTCAGTGGTATGCCACGCTCCTCCTATTGGTTTAGAGAAGTTTGCTGTGTAGGTAGTATTATCAATAGGGGTGGAGAGCGTCTGTGATGCAGTGCCGCCGTGTGCCCATCCGGTAAACGTATAGTCAATGCCACCCAGACTCTGGTTGTTCACCACACCTATGGTGCGCTGCACACCCTCTACGCTTCTGATCGGCGCGAGGGCAGTGTATGGTTGTCCATCCATCGTCATGGTTAAGCCAGTGGGGTTGGACTGGAGCGCCATAATGCTGATCTGAGGTTTCAGGTCGACGTAGGTACTGTGTGTCAGTCCTTGTGAGTCCGTCACTGTCAGGATCAGTCTGTAAAATACGTTGATCGACGTTTCGCCAATCACTGGAATTGTATAGGTGCCGGTCTTTGCGCCGGTAGCAATCGGTGGACTGTCATGAAAGTGTGCATCATGATGGAGTTCGACGAACCAGCTGAAAGCGCTTGCAGGCAGTGTTCCTTCCTCTGCATCGGTAGCGTTTCCTGAGAAGCTGATAACATCACCAGCACGATACATTGTTCCATTAAGTGGAGCAATGATGGTGGCCACCGGTGCAGTGTTTGTGGAACCTGTAACGGTTAGCGTAGCATTGTTACTCGTTGCAGTACCTCTTGAGTTGGATACCGTTACGGAATAATTTGCCGCATCTGATGCCTGTACACTCGCGATGGTGTAGGAGTTGCCGGTGGCGCCGCTGATGTTAGTGCCATTCTTTCTCCACTGGTAGGTGAGCGGATTTGACCCTGTTGCTGATACAGAGAACGTCACTGACTGTCCTGTTGACTTCGATTGACTCACGGGCTGTAATGTGATCACTGGCGCCAGTGTAGTGGTGTAAACTACTTTGTATAGACGTCCTGCGCGGCTGAGGAAATACAAATTGCCATCAGTGCCCACGTCTATGGCGAGCATTTGTCCGGGCTGATTCGTAGCGAAGGGATTTCTCACCGGTGTACCCGAGGAAAAATCGATGTAGTTGATCCAGGAGTTACAGTAGTCGAGGAAGAAATACGTTCCGATAAGATGTGACGGATAGTTTGTAGTAGTGGGATTGAAGAATACTCCACCAGTGATGGCACATCCGATTCCTTCGCCTGATCCGTGAGGATAAGCATAAAACGGAGAGGTGTACGCGGGGTTTGTTGTCTTGCCTTCAGTAGAAGGCCATCCGAAGTTTTTACCTTTCACGGTGGCCTCATTTATTTCTTCCCAGCCTTCCTGACCCACGTCGTTGACAAAGATCCTGTTTGTGCCGGGCTGTATATCAAACGTGAAAGGATTTCTCAAGCCGTATGCCCAGATGGAGTTGCGTGCGCGGCTTCCTGTAGAAGAGTAGAATGGATTATCGCCGGGAGCAGAACCGTTGGCGTTAATGCGAAGGATCTTTCCTTTTACATTCTCAAGGTTTTGAGAGTTAGAGCCTGAAGAGTTATCTCCGACGGCGATGAAGAGCTTGTCTCCGAGGAAGTGCATTGCACCACCATTGTGATAAGGTGAGGAGGATAATGCGTCAAGATCCCAGATGATCTGTTCTGTCGCAGGGTCAATGATATCACCCTTCATGTAGAAACGACTTACACGGTTTCGTGATCCATTGGGCAAGGTGTAATAGAGATACACTGCGCCATTGGTTGCGAACGAAGGGTGCAGGGTTATGCCTACGAGCCCACGTTCTCCGGAGGTGTTTACCGACAACTGCAGGGCAGGAGTAGGAAGTTTTGCGCCGTTCTTGAATACGATCACTGCGCCATTCTGCTGACATATGAATATTCTGCCATCAGGAGCAACAGTCATGGCGGTTGGATTAGCCATTCCGGTAGCGACTTCGACTTTGCTGAATCCGCTGATGAATTGCGATTGAGCCTGGAAGTAAATAGTTGAGAGGAGCAGTAGGAGTATACCGCGGTTTAAGGGGTTCATAAGCTAACTATAGAGGTTGAGGATTAAAGTATCTAATAAAAGTAGAAACCTGCCAGCGACTTTTCAAACGCCTCGTCGAAATAAAGTATTAAAACGCAATAGGGCAGAGGAAACCATCCTCTGCCTTTGATAAAATCCCCATTATAGGGGAGATGTTCAAACGATTACTTCGCGGCTACTTGCGTATGATGGGTGCGGTCACTTTTCTTTCGCCGGTACTTGCTTTCAGAATGTACATTCCACTGGCAACGTTTCCGATTTCAACAGACACAACAGAATTATCATCGCCGGTCTGGAATTCTTTTTCGAGAACAACCTGACCGAGGCTGTTGACCAACTCGAGTTTCAGAGGGAATGAAGCTCCATGATTCAGCTTAACATGAAGAGCGTCTCCCACAACAGGGTTGGGATAGATGTCCACACCTTCAGTACGTGTGATGCTTAATGTCTCACCAAAAGATGCACCGGATACAGGAACGGCTAACGTGACGTCCGTCATGGTGACAGCACTCAACGTGTTTGTACTATGACTTGACAACACCAATCCAACATAGGCGTTGGTACTCATGGTGAAAGTTTGTGATGCGGTTTGTGTCCAGCTCACGCCATTCTCTGAAGTGTATGCAGTGAAAGTGTTTCCATCCCTTACCAGTCTCAGCCAGTGGGGAGCTTTTCCTGTTGTACCAGTGGCTATCGTTGATCCACCCGTTTGTGTTCTGCGTTGAAAGCTGATTCCTTGTGATGGAGTAATGACATTCATCGCATGCTTCGCGTTTGGTTGTAATGTTTCTCTGATCATCAAGCCTGCTTTCGCCCATGAATGCACTGTATTCTGAAATCCGGCCACACGAACTCTGATGTCTGCATTACCATTGATGGGCTGGTACACATAATGGAACTGATCCGCGTTCTCCCAGATATCATTTCCCGATGCATGTACGATGAAGTTATTCCCGTCGATTTCCACGTAGCCGGGGATTGCTACGGGACCTATATCCGCAGAACGCCATCCGGAATTGTTCTGTGTGTAATAAGCAGTGATGGTGGTGTCATTCACAGGAGTTGTAAACGTTACTTCGGCTTCGTTGCTGCCGTTGTTCCACTCATCGAATGTGTAATGATTGGCACCGGCGCTTTGTGTCGAGGAAGCCTTTACTGTACGAAGTGTTCCTTCAACACCTGTCTCGGTATGCGGTGTCTGAACCTGGTTTCCGTCGAGGAGGAGATGCAGTCCGGGAGGTGAAGTCTGCAAGGTGAACTGACTCGTATAAGGATAAATATCAACAGAGTCTCTTCCTGAAAGGCCATGACTGTCGGTGACGGTCAGTACTACCCTGTAAAAAGCATTGGGTGATGGATCACTTTCCGGAGGAATGATAAAGTACACATCTCTCTGGTTGGACACGTCATTGGATTGCTGAAGCACTCCATTTTTGAAATACAGGACCTGGAACAGGAACCCGGTTTCATACCAGTTACTTCTAAATTCTCTTACCGGGAGATATCCTTCGTCGGGGTCGATCGCCTGGCCTTCGAACCATTTGAGTTGTCCGGCACGATACCTGTCAAAATCAGGAACCGGATTTCTGTAAATGGTTACTACTGGTGGACGATTCTCCTGGACAAAGAGAACGGCGGCTGCGCTGGTCGTGCTTCCATAAGCGTTCGTGAGCACGACGGTATAGGTTCCCCCCTGAGAAGGCTGTAAATTGTTCAGTGTTAATGTCCGCGCGTTTGCGCCGGCGATATTACTTCCGTTCTTTCTCCATTGGTAGGTGATGGGCTGGCCCCCTGTGGACTCTACAGAAAATGTGATGGCCCCGTACTGGTTTACAGAGTCACCCTGTGGCTGCGCAGTAATCACCGGAGCCTGCGTGTTATTATAAACGATCTTATATAATTTTCCTGTAGATCGACTCAGGAAGTAAAGGTTTCCGTCTGTCCCTGTTTTCAGTCCAAGAGATTGTCCGGGAAGGCCTGTAGCGAAAGCGTGGCGAGTGGGAGTTGAACCCGTCAGGTCAAGATAGTTGATCCAGTTGCTGCAGAGGTCCTGGTAGAAATATTTTCCTTTAAATGAAACAGGGTAGGATGTCGTTGCAGGATTGAAGAACGCGCCGCCACTGATCGCGCATCCCTTACCATCTTCGTTACCGTGACCATAGGCATATACAGGTGAGGTGTAGGAAGGGTTGGTAGTATTTCCTTCAGTGGCGGGCCAACCGAAGTTTCGTTTCACGGTTGCGTCGTTAATTTCTTCCCAGTTGTTCTCACCAACATCATTGACAAAGATCCTTCCGCTCACCGGATCGATATCCAGCGTATAGGGGTTGCGCAGACCGTATGCCCACACAGGACCGGGATAAACAATGTTGTCTCCGGGGAAAGATCCGTTGGCATTGATTCGAAGGATCTTTCCATGAGTGCTGTTAAGATTTTGTGCGTTCGCGCTATTGGCATTGTCACCCACTCCGATGTAGAGGCGGTCATTGTGGAACATCATTCCTCCGCCGTTGTGATTTGTCGACGCGCCAAGAGGATCCATGTTATAAATGATCTGCTCACTTTGCGGATTCAGTGCGTCTCCATTAAGCCAGAAACGACTGATGCGATTGCGGCTTCCATCAGGTAAGGTATAATGAAGGTAGATAATTCCGTTCGTTGAAAAGGATGGGTGCAACGCAATGCCCATCAGTCCGCGCTCCCCCGAAGAGTTAACAGGAAGCGAAATAGCGGGGGTGGCAAGCTTGACACCATTCTTGATAACATGAACGACTCCATTTTGCTGTGTTACGAAGATCCTTCCGTCGGGTGCGAAGGCCATCGCAGTAGCGTTTGAAATTCCGGATGCTACCTCGACCTGTGAAAAGTTTGCGAGGTAATTCTGTGCCGAAGAGAAGTGATGGCAATAAAGGATAAAGATTAAGGACAGTAATTGTTTACTCATAGACGGTTGGTTTTAGTAGTATGAAACGGTGACCGGAATAGTCAGGAGGGAAAGCAAGATAGTTCCAGGATGGAGACTTCAATAGCATCATTCCTGATAATTTTTCAGAATGATGTAGTGGGGGTGGTATAGACAAAAAAAGAGGAAAGCCCTGGACCGGCTTTCCTCAGGGTTTGCAAAAATATTTTCTTACTGAATTTCTCCTGGTGTGAGTGTTCCGAGAGCATAGTCCAGAAGTACCCTCTGGAAATAAAGGGTTACTTCAGCCTGAGCCAGAGACGCGGCGCCCTGGACGTAAGTCTGATTAGCCTGGGCAACGGCCACCTGGTTAGATACACCTAGCAGATAACTTTCGTTTTGTGTACGGAATGCAAGCTCTCCGGCTTTAAATTGTGCCTGCGATGCTTTGTAACTTTCCAGTGCGGCGATGTAGTTGTTATAGCTACGCTTTACGTCGATCATCACAGTCTTTTTCAGGTTTTCATACCTAAGCTTTGCGTTATCCCTTTGAACCCGGTTGAACACGCGGGTGTAGCGCGTAACACTCCGGTCGAAGATGGGAATAGTGAAGTTGAACCCGATCGCGGTGTTCGGAAGCACGTCCACGAACTGTGTGCGGAAGTCGCCGTAATCGGGATTAGGTCGAAGGTTAGAATAGTAATTTGAACCATATGAGGCGAATGCTGTCAGACGCGGAAGATATCCTGCAGCAGAGGCTTTGTATCCCGAATGATTTGCGTCAACCTGATATTCGAGTTGTCTGAGATCCTGACGATGTTGCAAAGCAAGATTGTAGAGGCTGTCAATGGACATTGACTGGATATCGAGGAGGTTTGAGCTAAGCTTCGGCAGCTGCACGACAAAATTGATCTTGGGGTCTAGTTGGAGCAACTGCGACAAAGAAGCCTTGTCGTTCTCAAGGGTGACCTTTGCATTCAGCCAGAGTACTTCGTTACTTTTTACAAGTGCATCCTGAGTATAGAAGTCTGCTTCGGCCCTGGCGCCAAGCTTAACCGCCTCCTGAATTTGATTCAGGAGTGCTTGCTGTGTCATCATGTTTTCCTTCGCGATGCGCACCAGCTCCTGATCAAGAAGAACCTGCAGATACTGATTTGTCACATTGAAGACGACGAGTTGTTCGGTGCGTTGCACGTTCGCAGTTTGCGCTTTGAGATTGTGTCGGCTTTGATTCAGCGTATGAATATTTCTGAATCCGTTGAATATCGTTATGCCTGCGCTGATCGAAGCGTTGAAGCTGTCATTGGTGAAATTTTCAAGGTCACCATTTCCCGGGTTTGGTTGCTCTCCCTGCAACCTGTTGCCGCCACCGTCGATGGATACTCCCGGCAGAAACGCTGCAGCACTGGAGTTTCGCTGGACCTCGCTGGCAAACAAGTTGTTCTTTTCTGTGTTGAGAGCGACATTTTCTTTCAGGGCGATTTTGATCGCTTCATCATACGTGAGAAGAAGCGTATCCTGTCCTTTTGCGGTGAATGCTATGCAGGCAATCACTAAAGTGATAATTCCGTATTTCATGTTCTTTAAACTCTTTCTGCTACTAAACTGTCTTCGACCACCGCTCCATCCGCCACGCGGACGATGCGTTTTCCATATCGCGCATTTTCTTCAGAATGCGTCACCTGGATGATCGTGATACCTTCGTCGTTCAGCTTCTGGAAGATCTCCATGATTTGCTTTCCCTGATCCGAATGAAGGTTTCCCGTGGGTTCATCCGCAAGCAGAAGTTTTGGTTGTCCAACGATGGCGCGTGCGATCCCTACAAGTTGCTGTTGACCTCCACTCAGCTGTTCGGGGAACAGATCTTTCTTCGCCACCATATTAAAACGGTCGAGCATCTCTGCAACCAGGCTCTTACGCTGGCTTCCGCTCACGCCTTTATAAAGTAATGGCGTTTCAATGTTCTCGTAGACCGTGAGCTCGTCGATGAGGTGATAAGCCTGGAAGATGAAGCCGATGTAGTTCTTATGCATGTCCGACTTCTGTTTCTCTTTCATGCGGTGAACAGGTTCATCGAAGAAATAATACTCCCCGGCCGATGGTTCGTCAAGCATTCCAATGATGTTCATTAACGTCGACTTTCCGGCGCCACTCGGACCCATAATGGTCAGAAACTCGCCTTGCTGAACGTCGAGGTTTACACCTTTAAGAATGAATGTCCGCTGAAATCGCGAATCGATGTACTTATCAATGTCTCTGAGCTTTATCATAGATGATTTTCAATGACGGGCAGTTGCCAACAATAATGCCAATGAGCAGAACGCTCTAAACAGCTGGAAATAGCGTTTCCTGCGGAGGTTTGTTCGTCCGTTTGTGAATCAGGGTGTCCGAATCCGGATAGGGAAAGTGTCCGGAAAAAGTTTGTCTAAAACACGATAGGGTATAGAATAACGTCTACCCGGCGGTTCATACGCATGCCGGACCAGCTGTTATTGTTGTAGACGGGGTTTTCGCGGCCCCAGTCTTTGATTGAGATCTTATGTTCCGGGATGGCTCTTTGAAGCAGGATCTGCTGTACGGCGTGGCTTCTCATTTCGGAGAGCCATTCGTTGTATTCCTTTCCACCAATCGGGTCAGTATGACTGATCAGCTGAATGGAGTATTTATCAAGAAGATCGGGAACCGAGTCGAGCCATTCATAGAGATCAGTGATCTGAAAGTCATCAATAGAATAACTGCCACCGCCGAAGTAAATGCTTTTACGGATTTCGTTTTGAACAGGGGATTGCGCGTTTGAATAAACGGTAATGATCGTCAGCAGGATGACCGGAATTACGCGCATGTTATAAAGATAACCACCCGGTTGCGCTGATGCTAAACCGGTGCTGTAATTTTTCTCTCAGTGTTGGCTGGTCGTTCTGATCTTATTCATCGAGTAATACGAGAAGGTCTTGCAGCGTATTGGCTTCCGCAGCGCTCTTATCCTTTCGCCACCGTTTGATTCTCGGGAATCTCAGGGCGATGCCGGATTTATGGCGCGACGACCGTGCAATTCCTTCGAATGCTAACTCGAATACAAGCATGGGTTTAACACTGCGCACCGGACCAAAACGTTCCAGGGTATTTTGTTTGATCCAGCGGTCTACTTCGCGAAGCTCGTTATCGGTAAGTCCACTGTACGCCTTCGTGAAAGGGACAAGCTGGCCATCGTTCCAGACTGCGAAGGTGTAGTCAGTGTAAAGGTTCGCGCGCCGGCCAGATCCACCCATTGCGTAGATGAGAACAGCATCAACGGTACGAGGATCAATCTTCCATTTCCACCAGTCACCGCGCCGCCGCCCATCGCGATAAGCAGAGTCCTTCCTTTTAAGCATGACGCCTTCACTCAGGAGTTCCCGCGATCTGTCGCGCTCCAAAGCAAGCTCTTCCCAACTGGCATAAGGGACCAGCTCAGATAGTTTTAATACGCTGCTTTTGACGGCACAGAGTTCTTCCAGGATTGCGCGGCGTTTTCCCATTGGTTCTTCGCGGATATCCTTTCCGTTGTACTCAAGAACATCGTACGCGATGAATGCTACAGGAACTTCTTTGAGTAGTTTAGGGCTGAGGTTCTTTCTTCCTATTCTGGTCTGAAGATGATTGAACGACAATGGCGCATCATCTTTGAATGGCATGATCTCACCGTCGATGACAGTCCCGTCGGGGAGGAGGTCGGTCATCACAGAGAATTCCGGATACTTATCGGTGACAAGCTCTTCACCGCGTGTCCAGACAAAGAGATTTCTTTCGCGCACGATGACCTGTCCGCGGATACCGTCCCATTTTCTTTCGGCAAACCATTCGGAAGGCGATCCCAGTCCGGACACCTGGCCTTCCAATGCGTAAGCAAGGTAGAATGGGTAGGGTTTGGAAAGATCACCCTGGTCTTCTGAGTACATCAGTTCCCTGAAGTCGCCGTATTCCGGAGACCAGTTTCCCATCAGTCGGTGCGCGACAATGTTTTCCTTGACGCCTGTGTGTCGTGCAAGTGCTTTCACCATCAGACTTTGTGAAACGCCTATTCTGAACGATCCGGTGATCAGCTTGTTGAACACGAAACGCTCCATCTCATCAAGGCGGTCCCACGCCCAGAGGATGCGCTCGCGTTTCTCTTCCACGGTAAGTGGTTCAAGATCTCTGATGAAGTTGATCCAATATGTCAGGGAATGATCGGAAGTTTCGGCCGGAGCGGGTAGCATGAGCGTGATAGTTTCAGCAAGGTCGCCGACCACAGCATGTGATTCATTGAAAAGCCATGCGGGCAATCGCGAAAGCTCCGAGGCCCACGTGGCAAGGTAAGTCGCGTTCACCGTTCTGCGGGGCCGACGATGCGACAGGAGCGCAATAGCCCACATCTTGTCACCATCTTCGGCTTTTGCAAAGTAGGAGGCAAGGGCTTCGATCTTAATCAGTGTTTTTGTGGTCTGATCAAGTTCCGTAAATAACTGTGTGAAGTTTTTCATCGTCGCAACGGAACACCTAAACGTTGATGCCTGATCGTTTGATTCTTCGGATAACTCTATTCGCCACTTTCTGCAGTTGCCATACCTTCGTTGGAGATACTGCTCTCAACCATTTCGCCGAGCTCACCTTCGTATTGGGTTTTCACCTCTTTGGATTCGTACCCATTCTCATTCAGCCACTGTGAAAAGATATCCGTGTACCCATGCGTGACGAATACCCGTTCTGCGCCGGTTTCGCGTATAGCAGTGTTCAGATCATTCCAATCGGCATGGTCGGAGAGGACAAACCCGCGGTCCGCACCTCGTCTTCGTCTTGCACCTCGTAGTTTCATCCATCCTGATGCAATGCCAAGGGAGAACGGCAGGAACCGTCGGATCCACGGTGAGCCTACTGCTGATGGT
>JAEYXN010000042.1 GCA_023431285.1 Bacteroidota bacterium | reverse complement strand
ATTTATATCAGAGCCGTCAATATCGTAATACTTGCGAGTAGTTCTTTCAGTCTGGTGACCCATCATTTTAGCCAAATGCTGTATAGGCACCCCGTGGCTTGCCCAAAATTTACCAAATGCATCGCGCGCAGAACTGTTCTTTAAGTTCTTGCCAATGCCTGCGATCACAGCCAGTTCCTTTAAGTGTTCGTTGTATTTTTGATCCGATATTACATCAGGAAAGATTCTATCTGCAAGTCCTTCAGTCGGAGATCTCCGTCTATCTAATATCTGTAGAGCATGCGCAATCTGATAGAGGGGAACATGGTAATCGTTGCTATTCTTAACCCGCTTAGCTGCAAGGCACAGGCCTTGGTCCGTCTCTATTAGATCAGACCAAGTCAATCTTCCCAGGTCTTTATATCGGATGCCACAGTAAAACGAAAATAAAAACCACTCGCGAACTTTCTCCAAAACAGATCGCTCCACGGGAATCCGTGTATCCTTCAGTTTTTTTATTTCGAGTACACTTAGATACTGCTTCTCATTCTTACGTGCTTCGGAGAACGGAAGTCTCACTCCATAAAATGGGTCCCTTTCGAAATATCCCTCCTTATAAGCTTGGCGGACAATGACTCGGAAGGGATCGATGTACTTATGAATTGTTGATTCGTGAAGCGATTTTTTTTGCTTCAACCAAAAACAGAAATCAAGGATGAGTCTTTCCGTAATTGACTGAAAGGCTATAGCTCCGTTGTATTCACCAAGATACTTCTCAAAAGTGATGTATTTTTTTATTGTGTTCGGCTTTAATCCTTTCAATTTAGTCTTTAAGTAATCCGCCGTGAAATCATTGAATGAGCTGACGGAATTTTTTTCGAAAATGTACTTGAAGGTATCACTTGTTACACGATGGCCGAAAGCTTCCTGCCTGAAGACGTGGTTTAGGATCTCATCTACCTTGCGCTTGATGATCATATTGAGCTGAGAGGAGAAGCGATAAGATGATTTGACCCATGCGTTTTCCTTCCCTTGCCAGTGAATCTTTTCAATCTTCTTTTGGAGATTGAAATAGTAAGATCGTCGGTTGATGATCACCTGGATGTAGATACTGTATAATCCTTTCTTGTTTCGCCGCCCGCCTTTATTGAGCTTCACCTTTAGAGAATACGCCATATTAGTCTGTCCAATTTGTTGTGCGTTCAATTTTGGGCAAACTTTCAGACTAACAATTCCCTAAAACAACATCAAACAAACTTAAAGAAAGGATTCAATTCAAGGGTAATAAAATGCAATAAGCCAAACTAATTACTTTTAGTTTGGCTTATATAGTTAGTGTTTAAAGTAGTCCGTACGGGAATCGAACCCGTGTTACCAGAATGAAAATCTGGTGTCCTAACCCCTAGACGAACGGACCAATTGTTTTTGTGGTCTTACTGATTACTTAAATGTGTTACCATTTCCGTAAAAAGTGGTGCAAAGATAGATTGAGGGATTAGAATTGCAAACCAGTGCGGTAAAATATTTTAAAAACGCTTTTTCAAATCATTGCGAAACAGTGGAGGTCTCTTAATTTTGGCTTCCGAATTTTTAACCATAAAAAATAAGAAAATGACTAAAGTAGGAATCAACGGATTCGGGCGCATCGGTCGTCTGGCATTCCGTGCTGCCGTGGAGCGCAAAGACATCGAAATCGTTGGAATAAACGATCTCGTAGATCCTCAGTACATGGCTTACATGTTGAAATACGATTCTACTCATGGCCGATTCAAGGGCACTGTAGAAGTGCAGGACGGTCAGTTAGTCGTTAACGGAAAAAAAATTCGTGTAACTGCTGAGAAAGATCCTTCAAACCTGAAGTGGTCTGACATCGGCGCTGAGATCATCATCGAATCAACGGGTTTGTTCCTCACACAAGCTGATGGTCAAAAACATATCGCAGCCGGCGCAAAGAAAGTTGTGTTCTCTGCCCCCGCTAAAGATGATACGCCAACATTCGTAATGGGCGTTAACCACAAAGATCTTAATGCTCAGCATACAATCGTTTCAAACGCTTCATGTACAACGAACTGCCTCGCTCCTGTCGCGAAGGTTCTCAATGATAAGTTCGGAATCCTTGAAGGTCTTATGAGCACAGTTCACGCAGTTACTGCAACACAGAAAACTGTTGACGGCCCTTCAATGAAAGACTGGCGCGGTGGCCGTGGCGCATACCAAAACATTATCCCTTCTTCTACAGGTGCAGCAAAAGCAGTAGCGCTTGTTATCCCTGCGCTGAAAGGTAAACTGACTGGTATGTCGTTCCGCGTTCCTGTAGCCGACGTTTCTGTTGTCGACCTGACGGTAAGACTTGAAAAGGCAGCTTCTTATGAAGAGATCAAGAAAGCTATGAAAGAAGCTTCTGAAGGTGAACTGAAAGGAATCCTTGGATACACTGAAGATGAGGTGGTTTCTACAGACTTCCTGGGTGATGCACGCACTTCTATCTTCGACGCGAAAGCGGGTATTGCGCTCAACAATAATTTTGTGAAAGTGGTGAGCTGGTACGATAACGAATGGGGATATTCCAACAAGCTTATCGACCTGGTGCAGGAGCTTTCAAGAGTAAAATAAAAATTCCTTCCAAAGAGGATCAAAAGGTGCCCGCCGGCACCTTTTTTTATTTATACCAAACGAGAATCAAAATTTCCCCTCAAGCGGGGAAGTTTTCGACTGTTTTTACGTTTTAGGTATAGTAACCGGCGAGTGTGGACAACTATTATGAGATTCTGGGGGTAGCAAGCACGGCAGATCCAAAAATGATCAGGTCGGCTTACAAAAAGTTGGCGATGCGCTATCATCCCGACCGTAATCCGAATGACTCCTTCGCCGAAGAAATGTTCAAAAGGGTCAATGAAGCATATCATACCTTATCTGACCCCGCCCGCAAGCTGAACTACGACGCGCGAATCACCCTTCTTCCCATCCTCGCGGCCGTTGAGTATGAGCGCGAAATGAAACGCAGGCGCTACTGGTACTGGAGAAAATATCAGGAAAGCACCTATCGCCTTGACAAAGAGTATTTCAAAATCCAGGGACTGGCTTTCCTGGTCTTTATCGTTATATCAGGATTCTGCTTCGGGCTCGTGCACACTGCGCAGTTCGTAATAGAACAAAAGAACCAGGCTCGCTGGGAAAAGAACAGCAGGGCCCTCCGCCAGGTCAACGCGCTCTTCGTCAGCGAACATTATGACGATGCTTTCAAAATGATCCAGACGCTGAAAAAGACCGACCCGATGGAGTTTCGGTTCATCTATGCCAAAGACAGCCTGGTCACAGAACTGAGAGAACTGGCCGACAAACAATTCAGCGAGAACAACTTCCCCGACGCGGTCAATTATTATATGCAGCTTCAGAAGTTTGAGAACCCCGCGCGATACGAGACCATCAGCAAGATCTCATTGTGTCAGTATTACCTCGGCAACTTCAAGGAGTCCCTTCAGGCATTGAAACATCTTCACAACCAGATGCCGCGGAACCTGGAGCTGGTGTACCAGATAGGCATTATCAATCTCGAAAAGCTGGAGAATCCGGAGGAAGCAATGCATTACTTCACCCTGGGGAAGAAGCTTTTCAAGCAGAACCTTTCGCAGGTCTATGGCGAAGCCTTCGAACTCATCCTGGAACCCTCCGACGTTCCTGAAATCTACTACGATATTTTCGAAGCCCGGGCGCGCTGTAACCTTGTCTTACATAATTACAATGAGGCCGTTACCGATTGTAACTGGGCGGTATTCCTCAGACCACAATATGGAGTTCCTTACAACCTCAGGGCCGAATCCTATGCGAAGCTGAACAACAAAGTTCGCGTTTGCCGTGACGTCTACCAGGCGGAAACCCGCGGAGTACAAGCTCCCGACGACCTGAAGCGCTTCTGTCGCTGACGCCCGCACAGCGTGGTAAAATGTTTCTTTCCCTTCCGGTAAGCCCCGAAATTGATTACCTTAGCACGATACGGTTATTGACATGAGAAGGCATTTAAACAAGGAACACCTCGATTCTGTAAAGAAAAGTTATTTCAACATTCTGGCCCTTTTCCTTCAGCATGACAAGATGGAAAGCCGGTATCTCCGTTGTCTCCTTAAATGGGGGTTCGAGTTACAGCTCACGCCAGAAGACATGAAATCGTCTAATATAGACCTGGCGAATCTCACATACACCCATCCCGACGAGAAGCTCCATAAACTTGAAGCGATCTATCACCTTGTCTACATGATCTACCTGGATGAAGTGGTGGACGATATTGAGCTGGAGGTTGCCTCCAACTTCGCGGAGAACCTTGGGTTCAAGAACTCAGTGGTAAGCGATCTGTTCAAAGCTATCGCCACAACGTCTCAGGACTACGACGAAACCTATCCCCGCAACGTCCGGGCTGAGGTGCTGGACTTCCTCGCACTCAATGAAGTTTAGGGTTTCCCTCCTCACGGCCTCGCTTATTCTCGCAGCGGTTTGCGAGTCTATTGTGGTCCACGCGCAGAATGAATCCAAAATCCACCAATTTATTGATAATTGGCACCTCGCTGCCGGGAAGGCCGACGCCGGTTCTTTCTTTGGAAGCATTTCTGAAGACGGCGTCTATATCGGGACTGCGGACTCGGAACGCTGGTCTAAAAAGGAGTTTGCCGCCTTCGCCAAGCCGTACTTCGACAAAGGCACCGCGTGGGATTTTAAGCCTTATGATCGCGACCTCCGCCTTTCTCCGGATGGCCAATACGCATGGTTTTCCGAACTTTTGAAGACTTGGATGGGTGTATGCCGCGGATCAGGCATCCTGGTCAGGACACCATCCGGTTGGAAGATCTCACAGTACCACCTGTCGGTCACGGTACCCAATGGAATCATCGGAGATTTCATCAAACTGGTCGACGGATTCAACCAACAGCAAACGAAATAACCGCCGATTGTCGGGCCTCCCATATCAGCCTCCCCTCTGTTCATGGTTATGCTTACCGATGTAGGATTTGATTCCAATCTCGTAAGCACCCACCTTCTGCAAGAGCGACATTTGATATGTAATCAATTCGCTCAACCTATGGCCTACACAAGATACGCTGACTTCCGCTACCGCCCGACTAACCGGGTCTCTTCAAGAAGCAAACAACTCATCGCCCTCGCCGGTGCCATTATTATTGGAATGATTATCTCAGGTGCTGTTAACGCCATCCCATCATCGAAGCCGGTCAACCTCTCCACGAAGGTGTCCGCTCCGATAGAATCGATAAAAAAATGAGGCTGTGAATGACATTGTTGGATAGGCCTGATAGCCTGTCCGTCCTACCGGATGCTGCAACGCTGCGTCCATTTTTTGGAGGATAAAGATTTTTTAATCTTGGTTTAGGTCTCTGAGAGCCCCGCGAAAACGGGGCTCTTTTATTTTCCTCATTCTCCGAATTCCACCAATGAGACTCCCACCCTTCCAGAGGCTTTCCTGAAAGATGGATCCCGCGTAAACTGCTTCCACGGGAAAACTGCTGTTTTTCTGATCGACAGTCGTACCTTTGAATTCATATTGGATTATTACTTCAGATAAAAAGAATAACAACCTCATCATACGAGAGTTATTCCATGTCAGATAAATAGACAGTTTGATACATTTTCATGGATTTTAGCGCAGATATTTTCCTAAAGCACCTCGCTCCAACATCACCCTTCCCCTACCAGATCGCGGTTGAGAAAGCGGAAGGCCTTTACTTGTATTCTCCCGACGGAAAACGGTATTCTGACCTGATTTCGGGCATTGGCGTCACTAATATAGGCCACCGACACCCCTATGTTGTGGATGCAATCAAGGCCCAACTGGACAAACACCTCCATGTCATGGTGTATGGAGAGTTCATCCAGTCTCCTTCAAACCTGCTCGCAAAAGCCCTCGCAGATAACCTCCCAGATCACTTAAGTTGTGTATACCTAGTGAACTCAGGCACAGAGGCTAACGAAGGCGCACTTAAACTCGCAAAACGCTATACTAAGCGCACCGAGATCATATCATTCCGCCGGTCTTACCACGGAAGTACCCACGGATCACTAAGCGTTTCAGGCAACGAAATCAAGAAGCAGGCTTTCCGGCCACTCCTTCCGGATGTAAAATTCTTGGACTTCAACCAGCCCGAACAGCTTGGTGAGATCACTGAAAGAACCGCATGCGTCATTATGGAAACCATCCAGGGTGACGCCGGGGTGCGGGTGCCCGACCCCGAATATCTTCGCAAACTCAGGCATCGTTGCACTGAGGTCGGAGCCCTCCTCATCCTGGATGAGATCCAATGCGGGATGGGCCGGACCGGTACGCTCTTCGCGTTTGAGAAGTTTGGAATCACCCCGGACATATTGACCATCGGAAAAGCTTTCGGCGGGGGACTGCCTATCGCAGCCTTCGTCGCAAGCCATGAGATGATGCAGTCCTTTACCCACGACCCCATGCTCGGCCACATCACCACGTTCGGAGGAAACCCGGTCTGCTGCGCCTCGGCCCTGGCGACCCTCGATGTTCTCACCGGGGGCAACCTCCTCAAAGATGTGGAACGAAAGGGCCAGCTGTTTGAAAGCCTTTTGAAGCACCCGCTGATCCGGGAGGTGCGCCGCGCAGGCCTTATGTTCGCCATCGACTTTGACTCCGCGGAACGGGTAAACCGGATTGTCGCGAACGGTAAAGAGTTGGGCGTAATCTGCTATTGGTTCCTGTCCCACCCTTACAGTTTCCGCATCGCTCCTCCCTTGAATATTACCGACGAGCAGATCGAAGAATCCTGTGCGGCCATTTTAAAGGCCATCGATAATAGTTAACTTTAAGAGATGGCGGCCACCCCAGATAAGCCTTTCGACCGGCTGGATTACATCTTCAAACTTTCGATCGTGATCGCCTTGCTGGTAGCAGCCGCAGTCCTTGCAGCCGATATCATTATCCCGATGGCCTTCGCCGCATTGCTATCCGTAGTCATGCTCCCGGCGATTAGAAAGCTCGAGTCACGACGTGTCGGCACAGCACTGTCCATACTCATCGTCCTCCTCCTTACGGTGGGTGGAATGAGTCTCCTGGTGTGGTTAACCGTCGATCAGCTTGTCGGACTGGTAAACGATCTGCCCAACCTTCAGTCTAAGCTTGAAGCATTTGTCCGGCGGACACAAACTACCCTCAGACAGGACTTTGGCATCAGCACAGTTAAGCAGACGGAGATGTTCAGCGACCTGATGCGCAGCGTAAGCGTTTACCTCGGCGGGGTCCTCCTCACCACCACCAATGCGCTCTCCACTCTAATCCAGATCCCGATCTATATCTTCCTGTTCCTGATTTACCGCGACCGGTTCAAAGTATTCTTCCTGAAACTGGTTCCTTCGCAAACCGAATTCCGCTGGAAAACGGATATCGAACGGGTGGTACAGGGATACATCTCGGGGCTGTTCCTCGTGACCCTGATCATCTCCTGTCTGAACACGGTAGGCTTGCTGGCACTGGGAATTGACCACGCGATCTTCTTCGGGGTGCTGAGCGGTGTCCTGACGATCATCCCCTACGTCGGAATCATCATCGGCTCCCTCTTCCCCATTGTGATGGCACTGATCACGAAAGACAGTATCTGGTATACGGTAGGCGTAGTGATCGTATTCGCAGTGGTGCAATTCCTGGAAGGAAACTTCATCACACCGCGGATCACGGGCTCCAAAGTCAGCATCAATGCCCTGGCGGCGATCATTGCCCTCCTCATCGGCGGCAAGATCCTCGGCATTGCTGGTATGATCCTGTCAATCCCATGTATCGGCGTGCTCAAGATTATCCTGGAGTACAGTCCTCGCCTAAGGCCATTTATCATCCTCCTGGAGGACACTCCCGTTGAGCCGGAGCCGCTTGAAGTGAAAACAAAAGCCGAGAAAGAACTTGAAAAACTGGACGTGAACAACAGCGGATTGGAAGACTAATCCTCCAATGGGTCCCCCGAGACTCAGCTACGCGATCTTTTCGATCACAAGATTATGATTGGTATAGATACAGATATCGGCAGCGATAGTAAGACTCTCGCGCACGATTTCCTCAGCAGTCAAATGCGGAGCATGCTTCTTTAACGCGAGCGCGGCGGATTGGGCAAACATAGCTCCCGAGCCGATGGCGCACACCTGGTGATCAGGCTCGATAACGTCTCCGGTTCCGGAAAGCAAGAGCATCTCTTCTTTGTTCACAACAATCAGCATCGCCTCGAGTCTTCGCAGGAAACGATCCATCCGCCAATCTTTGGCCAGCTCGATTGCGGCGCGTTTCATGTTCCCGCCATAGCTGTTCAATTTCTCTTCGAAACGTTCCAGCAGAGTAAATGCATCCGCAGTGGAGCCTGCAAATCCTGTGAGGACTTTGCCGTCAAGTAGTTTCCGGATCTTCCGGACGTTGCCCTTGGCGACATAATTTCCCATCGTAGCCTGGCCATCACCTCCGATTGCGACCTGGCCGTTATGATGGACTGCGATTATCGTTGTTGCGTGAATTTTATCGAATGTCATAGGTAAATGCGTTAACAGTAAAACAGTATTCTTAAAAACAAACAAGTCCTGGTTTAACAGGACTTGCTCTATTTCATCAGATCAGGATACGAACCGGATCTTCGAGGAGTCCTTTCAGAGCTTTGAGGAACGCAGCACCGACAGCACCATCCACCACGCGGTGGTCGCAGGTAAGCGTTACGTTCATTACGTTGCCAGGAACAAGCTGACCGTCTTTCACGACTGCAGTTTGTTTGATACCTCCAATCGCAAGGATACATGAGTTTGGAGGATTGATCACTGCAGTGAATTGCTCGATACCAAACATCCCGAGGTTAGAAACTGTGAACGTGCTTCCTTCCATTTCGGCAGGTTGCAGTTTCTTATTCTTAGCGCGGCCCGCGAGCTCCTTCACGCTGGCTGAAATCTGTGAAAGCCCGAGGCTGTCGGCAAATCTCACAACGGGAACCACAAGTCCTTCATCCACGGCCACGGCTACACCGATATGAACGTGGTGGTTATAACGAATTTTATCACCGAGCCATGAAGAATTAACCTTCGGATGTTGCTTCAACGCAGCAGCTACTGCTTTGATCACCATGTCGTTGAAAGATATCTTCTCAGGGGCAACTTCATTGATGCTGTTTCTGGCTTCAATGGCTTTGTCCATGTTGATCTCCATAGTAAGGAAGATCTCAATAGCGGAGAACTTAATTTCTCCGAGGCGGCGCGCGATGGTTTTGCGCATCTGAGTGACATTCACTTCTTCGAAGCTTTCCTGTCCGACAGCTGCCACCGGCGCGGCAGATTTCTGAGCAGAAGCAGGAGCTGCTTCTCCTTTGAAGTTTTCAACATCCCGCTTAGTTACTCTTCCGAGATCTCCTGAGCCCTGGATCTTTGAAATATCCAGTCCTTTCTCCTTCGCTAACTTCTTCGCGAGTGGAGATGCTTTCACGCGGCCATTTCCTCCTTCAGAAGTCTGAGCAGGTGTAGCTCCGGGTTGGCTTGCCGCAGCTTTAGCCTCCTCTTTCTGCGCAGGCTGAGGTTGATTACCACCTGACGACTTCGCATCGTTCGCCTTCAGCAATGTCTGGAAATCCGCGCCCTTCTCTCCGATCACTGCAAGTACCCCGTTCACAGCGACTGCACTACCGGCCTCAGCGCCTATATATAGGAGTGTTCCTGTGTTGTACGACTCATACTCCATGGTTGCTTTGTCAGTTTCAATCTCGGCGAGCAGTTCACCTGACTTCACCGCATCACCAACTTTCTTGTGCCATGCAGCGATCACCCCTTCAGTCATGGTGTCACTCATCTTTGGCATCAATACCACTTCGGCCTTGATTCCAGAAACGTCGATATTCTGTGCGGGTGCCGGAGCAGCTTGTTTGGCTTCCGCCGGAGGAGCTTCCTCTTTCTTCCCACCAGATGATGCGGCAGCACCCGCAGACTTTAGAAGTGCCTGATAATCTTCACCTTTGTTTCCAACGACGGCGAGAACATCATTAACCTGTACCGCCTGCCCTTCCTCAGCGCCAAGATAGAGTACCGTTCCGGAATTGAATGATTCATAATCCATGGTGGCTTTATCCGTTTCGATCTCCGCCATCAATTCACCCGACTTCACGTTATCACCCACTTTCTTGTGCCATTTAGCGATCACCCCTTCTGTCATGGTGTCGCTCATCTTGGGCATTCGTACTATTTCTGCCATTTGTTGAGAGTTAAAAGAATATTTTAAATCCTGTAAAATCAGGCGGCGCAAACCATTACGGAAATGTTGCCTCCAGATTCAAGCCTTCAAAAATAGGCTATAAAAGAGGATTTTCAAGAAGTTTTTTAACGATGAGAAATCTTAACGCCGGCTAACGGCAAGAGTCGGATCAGAATCTGAAATTGCCCAATACCAGTTCGACGTTGGTCACTGCGGCAGGGTCGATCCCGTAAGTATAGCGGATGCCGATGTCGAATTGCGGACGGAATCGCATCAGGTTGATATCGAACATCAACTCTCCTCCTGCTGATACGTAAGTGCTGTTACTGGCTGCATTAAAGATGGCGCTCCTCCCCATTGCAGCATCTGCGAACACATTCAATCGGATACGCTGGATGTTTAACACAGGTCCCAAAGCGATGTCGGGATACCAAAGCGGCAAAGTATAATTCGCAGAACCCGTCACCATCTCACGATGCCTGACAACATAATCATTGATCCCCCTCGGAAGCGGTATGGTATTTCTAAAAAGATAGTCGTTCTCCCCCGGCACATCGGGGATCATTGTTTTCTGATACGCACCATAAGTATAGAAGGAATGATGCCGCACCAGCCCAGGAAAAAATAAATATCCCGTTGCCGAAAATACCCCTCCTTCAAAACTTCCGCCGAAGGGCGTCGCCATGTATTCAATATCCAGCGATTGTCCCCATTTACTCTGAATGTCTCTTCGACTCCTTTTCATAAAGCGATACGCTCTTAAGGATGCGCGATGATATGCGAACGTGCCTCCGCCGAGATAATCGATCAGGAAGTACCGGCTTTTGACTTCATTGTTCACAATGCGTGCAGGTATGAACCGGGTATCATTGAGGCCATTATTAAAGTTGTTGATTTTGGTCACACCAACTCCATACCCCAGATCAACACCGGAGGAATATTTCGAACGCGTCAGGTTCAAAGGGACACGAACGCCCGCAAGAATGTTTTGTTCCTGCCAGGTAACTTCGAACGTGTTGGTGACGCTTGTCGTATTTGAGTTGTCTACAATAATCGTTGTTAGCTCTTCATCTACTGATCTTTCACCTTGCGTCAGACTAAGGTCAATGATAGGATAAAGACCCTGATAACTTAGTCCCACGCGCCACAATCCGTTCTGCTCGGCGAGGTCGTATGTATATCCTGCGCTGAGACTTGTTGTGCTGAGTAAATCGCGCGAAGCGACACCAACATCAATCCTCGATAGATCATTCTCCAGAAGGAGTCCCCAGCTGAACGGGTTGATCACGTGGGCAAACTTTCTGAAGCGGGTTACATCATAGTTCCCTTTTGGGATGTCCTTAAAAAGATCAGGCTCGCCCTCCTGCAACACGAGATGTTCATGCGGATTCACAGCTGGCGCCGTTGCAACAAACGCTTTCCATTGATCGGGCGCAAAGGGAATGCGTACAATATCCATCCCGTTGCGCCCCTGATTATTATAATAAATGAACTGTTTGCCGGCATCCGGTGCCGGATTGTAAGCCCCATATCTCGCGTTAGTCACCTGTTTTCGTTCTCCTGTAGACAAATGAATCGCATAGATATTATCAATCCCGGAAACACTTGAGTTAAAAAGGAGCCACTCACCTGCAAAGACGGGATGACCTGTATTTTCATGAGAGAAAGGCAGCACATCACGCGAGCTCCCTGTTGACACGTTGATTATTGAGAACGTCTTACCCTCGTTGTTTTGTCTTATCACCACCAGGTTATTTCCATCCTCACTCCAGCGGGGCATCGAGAAAAACTCGTTGTCCGGATTAGGGAACTCATTCAAAATTCGGCCCGATGAATAATCAATCACAAGTAAAGTGTGTTTGTAATTCACATCACTCCTTACGGTGGCGATTCGTTTCCCGTCGGGGGACAATGCAGCGGAGCCGAGTCTCGCATCTTTATCCGATACAACTAACCTGCTCTTGTTGGCAATGTCATACGCTTTGATGAGTGAATAGGTTCTGACTGGCCACCTCGGATCAAAACCGAATTCATTCCACACAATGAGATTGCGTGCACTTGAAAGTGCGCCCGCGTCATTCATAAATCCTGGTGTGAATATTACCTGTTCTCCATCGGAAGTCAATCGCACAAAAGTTTCGATATCGCCAATGCCCTCTTTCATGGCAATGACACTTCCATCACTCTGCGGCTGCGGGAAAAGATAGTCTGTGTATGCTTCTGTCCGGCGGTTGTTGATGGTGGTAAACGGTGTGATCGACAGACTGTCTATCTCACTCTTCCATTCCCTGGAAAGATCATTTGCCATAGATCGATAGAGACGTGATACCCCCATCCCTGTCTCCCGCCTCACAGAGCTGGAAAATCTGAAAGGGATGAATGGAACGTTCCATGCACGCCTCGTGATCCTCTCCCATATCTCGCCGTCATTCTTTTCCCGACGCAGCCAGGAGATCACATTAAATCCGAAAACATAATGATCGGGGATCTGATGTTTGTACGACTGGAGATATTGTTTGTGATAGTTAAACTCCCTGCCCTCCACCAGATTGGTTTTGAAAAGAAGATTGAAATTCGGAATTCTGCCCCGGCCCGAAGGAGTGAACGCCGTCTCCGTTGCTACAGCATCTCCTTCCCAGAACCAGTCTGGCGCTGCGGCATGCGCCATACCTGCAAGGGAAGGTCCTCCGAAAAGGTAAAAGATCGCTCTGTTGAATCCTCGCATCGCATGCTGATATTGAACGATGTGACGATACTCATGGCTTACGAGAAGGTTCAGCCAGTCGTTCGAGCCGATGAAATTATAATTCTGAGTCGGCATAGTGTAGAACTCCGACCGCCGGGGAAACATACTCACGAAGCCATTAGAAATGGAAGACTGATTCTGCAGAATGATTGAGATCCTTCGTGGAGGAACACCCATGCTTTTCGATTCAGCGGTGCGGATCTTCTCAAGTGTACTGGTCATGCGTTGAGCCTGGTCGTCAAAGCCCTCTGGAAAGATGACCCTGAAGTTGGGTGAGTTTATTTGCATCCAACGGAGACCTGTAGGATTTGTCTCAAGAACGGTTTGGGCCAAAACACCCTGTGCAAAAAATACCAACAGGATCAGGAATCGTTTCATCTCATATCATTACAATATGAAAGATGGGAAAAAGAATCAGAAATCGAAAAAGCTAAAACTAAACCAGCCCCATAGAGAATTTGCATTTAATGAAGGCCGGACCGTTAAGTTAACGAGGACAAGTCTTATCTCTAATTCGCCGGAATACCACAGAGCGAGAAGTCATTAAATAAAAATAACCTGGAAGAGGGGCTGCCCTCCTCCAGGTTTGGTTTGCCGCTTAACGATCACGGCACTTATACTTAGTTATTCAATATTGATCTCGCCCGATTCGATGGCGCTCACCTGGAAGAAGCCCAAGGCTCCACCGGAGATATTCGTTCTTGGATTAGCCGGGGGCGTACCGAATAGTCCGCCGTCGTTGCTGAGAAGCTTCTGCAAGTCGCGATAGTACACGAATGCATCTCTCGTAAGACTGTACACCTCCACCTTTGCCAGATCGTCTTTCGCATAAAAGAGAGGCAACGAAATTCCGTCGATATTCTCTCCGATGAGCTCATCATCAGAAAAATAGATATCATTTTCATTGGCATACTCGAGCACATCATTGCGGTAGCACTTGAACAAGTAGTAGTCCCTGGTTTCCTGGGGTTCTTTTACAAACAGAAGAATTTCATAAAACCTTCCCGGATCTTCGGGATCGCGCTGCTCGTCGGGGTTGATACGATACTCGAGCTTGTCCATTTGAACAATTCCCCGAAGCTTATCCTCAGCCGTAAAGGTATTTCCATCAACAGTGACGGACAACGAGTACGTTACCCCAGCCACTCCGGCAAAAGGAACCTCCGGCAAATAAAAACCCAGTGAATCCGCATTGTCGCCGTCATAGTGAACGAAGTTGAAAATGTTCCCTTCGCTGTCTTCTACCATCACCGTTGCATCCGTTACCCTCGGCGTTTTCCCTGTCGAATAGAAATTGGTCGTCCTGCTCACCTTCACGAAATTATGACTGGCAAGATCTGTTACTAACCCTTCGACCACTACCTTCTGAGGTGTCTGACTGATATCCAGGTCAACTGTCTTTTCGCATGATGAATGCAGCATGAGGACAGCAGCGAAGAAAAATATGTTTAATAATGTTTTCATCAGAATTTAAAATTATAAGTCACAGAAGGTAGAATAGGGAACAGATAGATCATGCGGATCTCACGTTTGGATGGATCAGGAATATTTCCGTCATCATCCTGAACTGAACGCGAATAGATTGTGAATGCGTTGGTTCTGTTATACACATTGTAGACCGAAAACACCCACTCCCCTTTGAAGCGTCGGTTCTCTCTTCCTTTCGGATGCAGCGTTGCGGAAAGGTCGAGGTGATGGAAGTCAAACAACCGGTATCCGTTTCTCTCTGAGATCAGATCAACCTGATAATCTCCGACCTCATATCGTCCTGAAGGGATTGTAGTAGGACGGCCTGTGCTGTAAGTGAAAGATGCTCCTACGCTCCATTTCCTGTTGATGTCATATGTGGCGTTCAGATTCGCTACGTTACGGCGGTCATAACTGGCGGGAAACTCCTTGCCTCCGTTCACATCAGGAATCTTGCGCATTGTTTTCGACCATGTATAGCTCATCATACCCGTAAGGCGCCCCCGTGTCTTGTTCACCATAAACTCCGCACCATAAGACCATGAATCACCCTGGCGATACTCAGTAGAAAGGTCCCGGTTCAGCATGATCTCCGCGTTGTCGGCGAAGTCAGTGACATTCTGAATCTTTTTGTAGTATCCTTCCAATGATGCTTCGTACATGTTGTCGCGGAAGTTTTGAAAATACCCCACGGCAAACTGGTCGGCGAGCTGTGGCTTCAGATAATAATTACTTGGATTCCATGTATTGAACGGAAGTGGTACAGAACCTGAGGTGATCAGGTGAGTATTCTGAACCATTCGATTATAGGACAACTTCACAGACTTTTCATCCGACACACGATACAGCACGCCAAGTCTTGGTTCCAGGTTCACATAAGTTTTGATATTCTCCCAGGCGCCGAAATGCAGAGTATCTGTTCTATTTATATCTGCGTTGTCCTGAGGATCTTCATAGAGGAACACATCTGACTTACCTACATTCTGGAATACAGAGAGTCGCACACCGTAGTCAAGACTTAACTTGTCAGATATTTTCTGTTGGTTACTTACATAAACTGCGTGATCCAGCGCATACATCTTATCAAAGACTGTCTTCATAAAGAATGAATTCTCTTTTGGTTCGATGCGGGCAGGGGAGAAACGTCTTCCGGCGATATGATATCCAAAGGTGATTTCATTCTTAGTATTCAGATAATAAGTGAGGTCATATTTTGCGCTCACTTCCTGGAGGTTGGAAGACCATTTGAAACCCATCGCGGGATCGTTGATCTCCAATGAATAATCAAAGTTGCTTGCGATTACGGTTGTATTTGAGAAAAGCTTTTCATTGAAGAGGTGATTCCATCTGAAAGTCACTGTAGAGTTTCCCCAGCCGAATGCTGCGTCACCCCCATCAAAAGTGAGCCGATCCCTTCCCGAATATCCGGCCACGAAGAAGCGGTTCTTATTATTCGCTCTCCAGTTCACCTTTGCATTAAGGTCATAAAAAAGAACACCGTTGTCAGTATCCGCGGCTTTCAGATAGAGGCCTACGTTCGATGCGCGGCCCGAGAGAATAAATGAGCTTTTGTCTTTCTTAATAGGACCTTCGATCATTAATCTGCTGGCAAGAGTGCCTATTCCTCCAGCGCCTGCGAAATGTTTGTTGTTTCCGTCTTTTGTACGGACATCGAGGATCGACGACAATCGTCCCCCGAACCTTGCAGGAATTCCTCCCTTATATAATTCAGAATCCTTCAACACATCGGCATTGAATACAGAAACCAGCCCCATCAGGTGAGAAGGATCGTATATGGGTGCTTCATCAATCAGAATAAGATTCTGATCGGCGCCACCTCCACGAACAAAAAAACTTGAAGTTCCTTCTCCCGCAGAAATTACTCCTGGCATCATCTGAATATTCTTAATAATGTCTACTTCGCCGAAGAGCGCAGGAAGCTTTTTTACCTGTTCGATGTTTACGCTGTTACGGCTCATCTGAATGTTGGTGACATTCCCATCGAGTGGTTTGTCTACTACCTGGATTTCCTGCATCACGGTAGCTTCCGTTTCCATTTCAACATTTCTTTCGAGGTTCTTTTCCAGTTCGAGCTGAGCGCTCTGGATTTTATAACCCAGATAACTGTACTGGACCTCATATGTTCCGGATGGAATGGTGATGGAATAAAAGCCATAAGCATTTGAGGTCGTTCCTGCCTTTAACTCAGGAAAATACACTGTAACACCGATCAGTTCTTCCCCGTTGCTGCTGTCTTTGATATAGCCACTAAGAGTTACTTTATCCTGTGCGGGCGATGATAGAAAGGATGTAATTAACGTGAGAACAAGAAAATATTTGGTCATTTACTTTAGGGGTTGTGCGTACCAGACAATCAACTTCACTGATACCCCTATCAGGATATCGTCAATCATCGATCATTCTGACGATATTTCTTTGCAAATGGTTACCTTCGCCTGTCAGTAAGGCGGGAAAAATAGCGTAATGTTTAAAAAAATCCGGGAATTGTATAAAGAGTACAAACCCTATGTCCGGGTGGACCTTATAATGTATGGTGTGCTGATACTAATGATTTTCCTGTATTTCATCATTTCGGCACTCACTGGCTAGACCAGGTTACCGGAGTCCGGTCACTGGACTAACTGTGCGCCGAGCAATATCAGGAACATCGACATTGCGATCAAAAAGCTGATAATTTTCCGTGTCATAACAATTCATTCTTCTATAGTTTTAAAAAAAGCCGTCACGAAAGGCGGACGTGACGGCTTATGAAGTGAACACCTTGGTAGTTTCGTTTATCAGTCAGACAAACGGTCACCCAGCGCCCTGAATTCTCCCCTTACATCCTGAAAGGTGGAGCGTGCACCTTCCTTCACGTCACTCCATGTTTCTTTCGTTGAGCTTTCAACTCTTTCCAATGCTTCATCAACGCGTTCTCTTTCATCAAGAAGTTCTTCATTGACCTCGGACAGTTCCCGACGGGACTGTTCGCCGGCATCTTCCATCTTGTTGCCTATCCGTTGAATCTTTTCGCTAATGTCTTCACGCAATTCGCGAAGGTCTTCTGCGACCTCGGCACGTTCATCTTCAAAATCTTCATTCAATTCAGCAGTCTCTCTGCTCACATCATTGTCTCTTGTATTCGTAGTACATGACGTCATTGTCAGAAGACCGTAGGTCAGCATTACGCCGACTATTATTCTAAGGATCGTTTTCATATAGGTTAATTTTCTAGTACCAATACCTGCTTAAAATTTCCTGCCGGGGTTATCTTTTGTGGAAAACGGCTCTATCAGGTTGGGAACGACGAAATGTTCGACAGCCTACACAATCCCCTGTGAACGATATTCGTTCAGCAACTCTTCGGCGCTGATCGAGGTGGTAGCCCTTCTTCCGTTCTTAACATTTTCGAGATATTGACGAACTGCGTCGATTGCCTGTTGAGAATACACCCGCGAACGACGAACGATATTCTGGCGCGTCTGATTACCTGAAGACGGCGCGATAAGTAACCCTGTAACAAGGCCGGCGGCAGCGCCAACCAGCAGTCCAGCAAAGAAATTTCCAGTATTCATAATGAAATGGTTTTGGTTCAAACGTGTCTAATCGATTCAGAAACGGGAAATATCTGTGCCAGCAATAGCAGTTGGCGATTCTGACAGCAGCGCCTGCTTTCTCGATATTCTACAGATTGTTGAACATAATTCACATCCCCCCTTGAATCTGCCAGTTGAATAAACCATGAGAACGCACCTTATATAAGAGCACGGCAGCACAGGACGCGTAGGGATAACGTTGGCACGTACGTTTCTGAAGACAGGGAAAGTTTGTTTAACAAAAAATACATTTATGAAACTTAATAGAGAATTGAAAAATCAATGGAGGTTGGTTTTTACAGTGATGCTGGGATTTTTGTTTTTCTCAGTCCAGGCGCAGGATCAGGATTCAGTATCAATACAGTCTCAGACTACAACCACGACAGTTACCTCCGACACAGATGTCACTACTGGTGATGACTCCTATGACAGGGAAGAGAGATCCAACGATGACTGGTCACGTCCGCGTGCCGGGATCAAGGGTGGTTTGAACATCAGCAATCTGATCGTTGACGATGTAACAGACAGGAACGCGAGAATCGGTTTTCATGCCGGTGTTTATGGACAGCTTTTTGGTAGCCGTGCTTTTACCATTCAGCCAGAGGTAAACTTTTCAACCAAGGGCAACAAGTTGACTTACAGTTCAGGTGTTATCCAGCAGGAAACAAAGTTTAATCTTAGCTACATCGATATCCCTGTTTTGGCGGTCTTCAAACTCGGACGTGCTGCTGAAATCCATGCCGGTGCCTACTGGGCTTACCTGGTTGGAGCGAACGTAGATGCTGACGGTGACGTGGCAAACGATTTCACCAGAGTGGATCGCGACAACTTCGATAAGTGGGATTACGGATTAGTCGGTGGTCTCGGGTTCAACCTTGGTAAAGGAGCACAACTTGGCGCGCGCTATAACTATGGTCTGAACAAGATCGCAGAAAGTGCTGGAGCGAGAAGGCTTCTTGGAGATACTAAGAACTCCGTTGCTCAAGTGTACCTGGCATTCAACCTTGCTGCCGGACAATAATCTTGTCCATCGACATTCTTTAATTAATATGATTTGGGGAGGCTGTCTTACGGACAGCCTCTTTTGTTTTGGTGGACCTTACCAAGCTTATCTGCCACTTTTCTAAAATCTGGTCGAATGATGGAATCTTATGTGGGCACGAGAGACATACGTTACCAATGAGAGATTGTAAAATGGTCGGATTTCCAGGTGCAGAAGGTTAATGAGTCATGCTTACCCCCTGACGACCCTCACAGGGGTTAGAGAGGTCGATGAGTGAGCTTTGAGTGGGGAATGAGAGGGCTTATCTCCAATTTGGGACGGAATTTTGGCCATTCGGGCGGATTGAAAAATGAAGCTTTTCACCGGTGTTGAAGCCTCCTATAGCAGTTAAGAACATCCATCCAATGCGGCTCCGGGAGGGACATGCATCAGAATAAGCCGGATAAAGGGTAACACATAAAAAAAGGCTGACAAATGGCAGCCTTCAGCAAGATTAAGAGGTCATCGTTCAACGACTCTTCGCGAGGATCCGTCTTTCACGTGCTTTCACCTTGCGCGGTATCCGTTCGCCGTCGTTGATTTCAATGGTAGGGAAAAAAACACGTGCGAGGATATATGCCAGGCAAAGGAAAAGACCATAAGCCACAATAAATGTTAAAATCACTGGTAGAAATTCCATAATCATTCTTTTGTCATACCTGAAAAAATGTAGTGCCACGGCAGGGCTACTGTTTTCTACATCTTTCGTCAGACCGGTTTCGTTTACGGAGTTTTTCCACTCAAAAGGATGTGGAAAATTGTTCCGGATTCATAGCTATTGATAACGCCACAGCCAAAAAGGTAAACAGGGAAGAAGAGGTTGACGTATTACCCTAATCGCTCATCAGCAATTATTTCAACCGATTGAAAAACACGCAAAGGGCGTTTTTAAGGTTTTCGGGCAGGCAACCGTGTTCGAAAATCATTATATTTGTTTAGAGCGGGATTGCCCGGATTTCGCTTTCCAACCTAAACATTGATTTATGAACATTTTTGTCGCTAAAATTAATTTCAAGACCCGGAAAGAGGATCTTGAAGCAGCCTTTGCCAGATTTGGTCAGGTCACCTCCTGCAAAATCGTGAGAGACAAAGAAACAGGCCGGTCGAAAGGATATGGTTTTATCGAAATGCCGAATGATGAGGAGGCTAATAATGCCATCAACGCTCTCAATGAGCAAGAACTTGATGGTAGGGTAATCGCCGTAAAGCCGGCTAATCCGAAACCTGCAGCAGAATAATCACCAGCTTCAACGATAAGAGAAGTCCTTCCGGCCAGGAAGGACTTTTTTGTTTGCGTCTCACGCATTACTTTAAAAAAAACTTTGGTTTGAATCATTCATCTCTCTTCCGTCTCATCATATTCCTGGCAGGCCCTGCAATCTTTCTTATCGTTGCTTTTGTCCTTCCTCCGGTCCTTCCCCACCCCGCAGCAAACAAAACGCTGGGTGTGGGCTTGTGGATGATCCTATGGTGGGTAACGGAGTCCATGCCGATCGCGGTGACTGCCCTCATTCCTCTCGTTGCATTCCCTTTTCTTGAAGTAATGACCATCTCGCAGTCGGCCAGCGCGTATGCAAATCACATCATCTTCCTTTTTATGGGAGGCTTCCTCATCGCCATTGCTCTTGAAAAACATCGACTGCACGAGAGGATCGCTTTAAGACTCATCAGCATCACCGGCACCTCCGGCAATGGAATAATCATGGGCTTCATGCTGGCCACGGGAGGAATCAGCATGTGGATCAGTAATACTGCGACGGCAATGATGATGCTTCCAATCGCCACTTCAGTAATAGACCTTCTGAGGAAGGACAAAAATCAGCCGATCCATGAGATGGAGAAACCAGAGCGGAATTTTGCAATTGCTCTCTTACTGATGGTAGGATATGCCGCAACGCTCGGAGGTCTGGCGACTCTTATAGGCACTCCTCCGAATGTCGTTTTCGCCGGTTTACTCAATGAGTATCATCATGAGAAAATCAATTTTGGAAAGTGGATGCTCATGGGAGTGCCCATTGCTGCTTCATTGCTCCTGTCAACCTATCTGATCCTTACCAAAGTGCTTTTTCCGAACGGCATCCGGCAAGTTGCCGGAACTGACGAACTCCTGCGTGTTAAACTTGCCGAACTCGGGCCGGTGAGCAGAACGGAGAAACGCGTGCTGATAATCTTTGTTCTTACCTCCCTCCTATGGATACTTCAGCAGCCACTGAATGATTATATTCTGAAACGTGAACTTCTGAATGATACCAACGTCGCAATGCTGGGAGGACTTCTGATGTTTCTTGTTCCTGCCGGAGGAACTGCCAATCTGAAGTTTATTCTGGACTGGTCGGACACTCAACATTTGCAGTGGGGAATCCTTATTCTTTTTGGCGGCGGTCTATGCCTTGCCAGTGGATTGCAGAATACAGGGATCATCCAATATCTGGGGGAATGGATTGCAGAACAAAGCTCCTTCAATGTGTTCATGATCCTCGCATTGATTGTCATTACGGTGGTGTTGTCTGAATTCATGAGCAACGTCGCGCTCGTTCAAATTTTTATCCCTGTCATTTTCGGCATCTCAACCAGCCTTGGATTGAATCCGTTTATCCTGGGCGTTCCGGTGACCCTCGCCGCCAGCATAGGGTTTATGTTTCCCATTGCCACACCTCCCAATGCAATTGTGTTCTCCAGCGGCTACATCCGCATGAAAGATATGGTTCGCGCCGGGGTTCTCCTGGATATCGTGTCAATCGCAATTATTCTGATCAGCGCAATCACCATCGTTTCCGCCATTTTCAGCTGATTTCCGCGACCTCTGGAATGAGAATTTACAGGATATACTAATTCCGAAGAATAATGCGGCCGTTTGTCCGTCTAAACGCGTTTACACAAGGACGTCCGGGAGCCGAATCGTACCTTTGTATATACGCCAACTACAGCCAGGGAAAGGGATGAAATCAATCGCGTCGAAGTTGTCGCCTCGTTCAGTTAAAGCAAAGATCCTTGCGGGATTTCTACTCGTCTTTGTCGCCATTGTGCTTGCGTTCACCATTACAAATGTTGCTTTTCGTGACATGATGGGTACGGTGGAAGAGTTGTCAGCACCAAGTTCGAAGCTATCACTTCTCAACAGAGCTTTCCAGGAAATTATAGCGCTTGATCAAACACAACGCGCAGAAGCAATCCGAAATCCGAACGCGCCGCAGAGTGCATTTTTGAATCAATCGCAGAAAACTGTTACTCTGATAGACTCTATGTTGCTGATGGAATGGGGCCCGCAGCAACGCCAGCGCATCGCATCAATGAAAGAGATGCTTCACAACAGAGACAGTTTGTTTTTTTCTTATCTGAAACTGAAGTCAAATCTGATTGACAACAAGATTCTCACTAAACGGATCGACACCCTTTCCGCGATCATCGAACAAAAGAAAGTTTCTGTGGACTCCAGTGTCATCACCACTGAGAAGAAAACAACCACGACCTATTTAAAAGACACCATTCAACCCGCAAAAGATGAGCGGAGCTTTTTTGGAAGACTGTTTTCCAGCAAGAAGAAGAAACCTGCCGAAGGAAATGAGGCGCCGCAGATAGAGGTCAGGGAAGAACTTCATGTCGTCATTGATACGGTGGCCATCGCCAAGCAGAACAAGGCATTAGAGGAAGTGGAAAAGATTGTGCTTGATCTGGAGAAGGATCAGCGGGTTCAGAGTAAGCAACTTCTGTCGCGGGAGCTGGAGCTGATCAATGCCAATAGCCTCCTCGTTACTCAGTTGTTGAGCACCTTGCGGGAAGTGGAAGCGGAAGAAGTTCAATCTGTACAGGAAAAAAACTATGGAGCGTCCATCGTCGTGAGCGACAGCGTGAAGCGTATCAGCCTGTTGTTGCTCACCTTCTTTCTTGGCGCAGCACTTCTTGTTTATCTGATCTGGATCGACATCAGCCGAAGTAATTATTATCGCAAACAACTTGAACGCGCGCGGGACGAAGCCGAAGAGCTCAGCCAGATTAAACAACGATTCCTGGCGAATATGAGTCATGAGATTCGTACTCCTCTCCAGTCGATACTTGGTTTCGCCGAGCATATCAAACATCAGAAAATCTATGACCGGGAGGCCGTCGACGCGATCTATAGCTCGTCGGAGCATCTCCTGCACATCGTTAATGAGGTGTTGGACTACAGCAGAATTTCAAGCGGACACTTTACGCTTGCAAAGGATGACTTTCATCTGATGGATGTTGTCAAGGAAGTGGAAGCAGCGATGCGTATTCAGTCCGATAAAAAGAATCTTACGTTTCTTGTGGACTTCGAACAGGCAAGTGATCATTCTTTGAGGGGCGATTCCTTCCGACTGCGTCAGGTTCTATACAATGTGTTGGGCAATGCCATCAAGTTTACTGGTCATGGTTACGTTAAACTTGGGGTGCGTACCAATGTTATTGAAGATAAAATACATTGCGAGTTTGAAGTTACCGATACCGGTATCGGGATAAAGGCTGAAGATTTAAATAAGATCTTTAATCAGTTCGAACAGGCCGATACATCAATCACGCGGAACTTTGGTGGTACCGGCCTTGGGTTAACGATTGTGAAGTCGCTGATTGAAGCACAAGGTGGAAACCTGCGTGTGGAGAGTATGCCAGGGCATGGGACGACATTCACGATCTCCCTGGATTATCAGCGGGCTCAAGAGACGGCGCATACTCAGGAAGTAAAGACGGTAGAGCATGAAGGGTATGAAGACGCGAAGTTGCTTGTGATTGATGACGATCCCATGATCCTCCGACTGTGTGGGTTGATTTTGGGAAAGAATGAGATTGATCATATGCTTTACGACGATCCGGACGATCTGCTCAGTCAACAAGTGGACCCCACGATTACGCATATTCTGATGGATATACGCATGCCTAAGATGAATGGCGTCGATCTGTGTAAAGCGCTTAGAAGGAAATATCCATCGACGACGAAGTTCGTTGCATTAACGGCGCACGTGTTTGAGCAGGATAAAAGACATTTGTTGGACGAAGGGTTTGATCATGTCTTGTCGAAGCCTTTCCATGAGGAAGACCTGTTGTCGTTGCTGGGAGTTAATGGAACCCGTGGCAGTCTTGCTTCCGCAGAACCGTACACGGTGGACCTCTCGTCATTGAGAAACCTCACCATGAATGACGAAGCGTTGTTTCAATCTATCCTTCAGCAATTCGTACAGGAGACTTCGCAGGACCTCTCAGTTCTTGATCAGGCGCTTTCAGAGTCTGATAAGAAACAGGTTCGTGAAGTTTTTCATAAGCTTGCAGGACGTGTGGCACAGATGGGCATGGCTGATCTTTCAATGAAGCTTCGTGAAGTAGAGATGAGGATTGAAAATGGTGATGAGCTCACTGAAATAGTACCGATCGTCACCATGCTGAGGGACGAAGTAAAGAAGGTAGTGGAACTTATCTCCGCGGAGACGATGGAGCGGTCACGCTGATCACTCGATCCCGTACTTTTCCATCTTCAGATAAAGCGTCTTCCTGTCAATGTTTAGTATCCGCGCGGCCCTCGATTTGTTATACCGAACTTCCTGCAATGTCTTCACGATCATTTCCTTTTCCTGAGTTTCCTGCAGGGCTTTCAGGTCATAGATCTGAGCTTCAGGAAGGGTTCGTGTGGGCTGCGTTCTGGTCGCAGTGACCATTTCGGGAGGAAGAGCATCCATCGCAACCTTCTCGCCGGAAGTAAGAAGAACCGCGCGTTTAACGACATTCTTGAGCTCACGAAGGTTTCCCGGCCAGTCGTAAGTGCGGAACAGCCTGAGAACATCTTCCTCGAAACCGGTCACGTTCTTCGAAAGCTCGGCATTCGCAGCTTCCCTGAAGAAATCAAGAAACTCATCGAGGTCTTCGGTACGCTCGCGCAGTGCAGGTACCCTCAACATAAATTCATTGATACGATGATAGAGGTCTTCCCTGAACTGACCTTGCCTGACGCTTTGAGAAAGGTCGTCATTGGTGGCGGTGATGATCCGTACATCGACACGAACCTCTTTGTTGCTTCCAATCGGAGTGACTACACGCTCCTGCAGGGCACGCAGAAGTTTTACCTGAACCTCGTAGGAAAGGTTACCGACTTCATCGAGAAACAACGTACCGGTATGCGCGGCTTCGAATTGTCCTGTCTTATCACTGACTGCGCCGGTGAACGATCCTTTCATGTGACCGAAGAGCTCGCTGGCGGCAAGTTCCTTCGACAGGGCACCGCAGTCAACGGCGACGAACGGAGCCTTTGCGCGGGAGCTCATGTTATGAATGGTACGTGCCACGTATTCCTTACCTGTTCCGCTTTCTCCTTCGATGACAACAGACATGGACGTGGGCGCAACCAGTCTTACATAGTCATGCAGTTGTTTTGATGCTCCGCTTTTCCCTTGTACATATTGTCGGGCAGAAGTGGGCGATTTCTTTCGTGTACCGCCGGGTCGCTCATTGTTCATCCCCTGTTTCACCAGCATGAGCAACTCATCAGGATTCACAGGCTTGGTGATGTATTCATATGCGCCAAGCTTAATAGCTTTAACGGCGGTCTTGATGTCAGAAAAGCTCGTCATGATAATGACGGCAGTGTCTGGATTAGAGTTCTTCATCTCTACGAGGACATCCATCCCGGTAGTGTCAGGCAAGCGATAGTCGAGCAACACCAAATCAAACGGGCGGGACAGAAAGCCTTTCAAGCCGTCTTTGCCGTTGTGCGTAACGGTGACCCGGTAGCCGTTTTTTGAGAGAAAACCTTCAAGAATGCGAGAAAACGTCAGATCGTCTTCTATAAGGAGAATTGAACCCATAATTGGCTGAAAAATAAAAAGAAAGCCGGATATTCTCCCAGCTTTCTTTCATAAGTAGTCTGCTGTTTCGGCAAGTGTTAACTAATCAAAGTTGCTTACCGTCCTTGTCGAACTTTACCTTCTTTACGTCGGCACCGTTCTTCAATTCCACAAGATACTCCTCCTTCTTTTCGTTGTAGGACGCCGAGTTGATGATCCATCCTTTGTACGACGGGCTTCCAAGGGCTTGCTTCACCGCATCAGGTAGCTCTTCAGTCTTGATTGAAGCATAACCATCCTGATCTGTTGAAACAGTGGTAACCGTTGTCGTCGTAGACGTTGTTATTGCAGTCGAGTCCTGCGCGTTGACCGCAGCTGCCGATCCAATCATCACAGCTGCTATAAATAATGCTTTTTTCATAACCAGAACATTTCGTTTTCTCTGTCAACGCTAATAATCTGGTGCCACCGGGTGGCGATGCGATGAATCAGGTAACAGGTCAGCGTTGACTTCTTTTGATTTGGCGGTTTGTTGATTATCTTAAATCGAAATCCCGGTCATGATCCAAGCATCCAATACCGCTTTTCGCAATTCCATTGTAGCAGCTCTTGGAGGATTTCTTTTTGGATTCGATACAGCGGTTATTTCCGGGGTCGAGAAATCAATACAGGTGCTCTGGTCTCTTAGTGAGGGCGAGCATGGTTTCACTGTGGCCTCTGCCCTACTGGGAACGGTCCTCGGTGCGCTCGCTGCGGGTCTTCCGGCGGAAAAGCTTGGGAGGAAGAAAGTTCTTCAGATCATCGGGCTTCTGTATCTCACCACAAGTATTATAACTGCCATGACAAACTCATGGCATATGTTTGTCCTCTTTCGCTTCCTTGGCGGGATTGGCGTAGGTGCTTCGTCAGTGGTAGGTCCCATGTATATATCAGAGATCTCCCCTGCAAACCGGCGTGGGAGACTCGTCGCATTATTTCAATTCAACATCGTCAGTGGTATCCTCATCGCTTTTGTTTCAAACTATCTTCTACATGGAATGAGCGAAGAATCATGGCGGCTCATGCTGGGAGTTCAGGCAGTGCCTTCTTTGTTATTCTTTGTCCTGGTATTCTTCGTTCCGGAAAGTCCACGATGGCTGATCAAGCACGGACGTGTTGCTGAAGGAGAAAGAGTACTTGCATCAATAGGTGAGCCTCATGCCAGTGCCGCGGTTACCACCATTCAGAAATCTCTTCATTCGGAAGTGGGTATGGAACGTGAAAGTCTTTTCAACGGACGGTATAACAAACCCATCATGTATGCCGTATTGCTGGCGGTGTTTAACCAGGTGTCAGGGATCAACGCCATCATGTATTACGCACCGCGGATCTTTGAGATGACCGGACTGTCGAAGGATACTGCATTGCTACAGGCTGTTTCTATCGGACTGACCAACATGATTTTTACTCTGCTTGCCATTACGGTGATCGACAAGTTTGGCAGGAAGACACTGCTCATTGTTGGCTCTGCAGGGATGGTAGTGTTTCTTGGACTTGTGGCGAATGCTTTCTATCAGGGGACAACGGGAGGATACGCAGTAATGATTTTTCTGGTAGGCTTCATTGCGTTCTTTGCATTCTCACAGGGAGCTGTGATATGGGTTTTTCTATCAGAGATCTTTCCTAATAACGTACGGTCGCAGGGGCAGACACTGGGAAGCTCAACGCACTGGGTAATGGCCGCGGTGATATCATGGGTCTTTCCGATCATTGCAGAGTCAGAGAACGGAGGATTCTATTCTTTTCTGTTCTTCGCCTTTATGATGCTGCTCCATGGCATCTTCGTTTGGAAGGTATTGCCGGAGACCAAAGGGAAGTCACTTGAAGGCATTCAGCAGGATCTGGGCATCCATTGATCGCTGCAGGGT
>JAEYXN010000041.1 GCA_023431285.1 Bacteroidota bacterium | reverse complement strand
GTTGGTAGATGTGAATGACTTTAAGGCCGGTATTGAATTTTTCAAAGGCCTCGAAGTCAAGGCTGAAGTAACTTGCTAGGAGTGATCCGATAATAAAGATCGATGCGCCGGAAAGGAAGTAATGAGTCACCGGAGATTTGATCTTCAGCATAATCCAGATCAGGATAACCAGATTCAAGGGAAAGAACAGTGCTCTGATTGCCACAAATGAAAAATCCCGAACGGCGATATCCGGCCCGGCAATCTCGTTGAGGATATGGATACCCGCATAGGTCACGTATATCCACGAGATCACTTCAATCACCCGGCCAAGCTTCTTGTCGTGATCACGTATATTCAAAAGCTCAATGGCAAAAAGGTTATAGGCTGCGAAAGAGAGAAACTGGACTGGTTCATTAAGAATATATCGGACGATCGGAAAGTAATCTATCCAGAATCCAATCTTGGTCAGAACCGGCATCTTGGTTGAACCATAGATAATATTTCCCAACAGGAATAATGAGTAGTATAAGTAAACGTTCTGTTTATTCTTGAAGAAGAGGAATAGCATGAACAGACAAGCGAATGCCAACGCTCCGAGAAAGAACGTAACAAACAACATGGCTGTCAACCGATCCTGAAAGTATGCGTTGACTGTCTTATGATAAATGATTTCATTTTCGAGTCGTACGTTTAATTGTGGCGGATGACGACTCATGCTTACCAGGCGGATCAGTATTCGCGTTGTGGTATTTGGTTCCAGCTCTATGGAGTTATAGTAATAGGCAAGAGGCCACTGCAGATCCATGATATAGGCCACATCTCCACCAACAGCCGTGGAAATAATTTTATTTTCGGCGCCTATGGCGAAGACGGTTACATGATCGTTTTCTACTCCGTGAATAAACCACTGCGATGTTTCTTTTGTGTCGTTGTGTAGAAGAACTGAAAACCAGTAAGCGCTATCGGTTGAAGTTTTTACATCGCAGTTACTGTATGATGGCGAATGGTTAGTCGCGAGGATTTGGTCCGGCAGAAAGTTCATTGATGTTGGAATCAATGACGCCTTTCTCAGCTCACAAAAGGTGTGGGTGGATTGAAGCGTTGATATGAATAAAGTATCCTGCGCATTGAGTTTGGCAAGGACCAGCAAGCTTAGGATTATCGCATAAAAACACCTTGTCATCTTCCGAAAGATAGTATAGGATCAAGTATTTGTAAAACAACAAGGTTAGAGAAGCCCGTTAAATTCCAATCGAGAGAACTTCATACGCAATGGTCTTGTCGGATTCTAAGTGGGACAGGCCTTCTTCTCTTTCATTTCCGCCGGATACTCAATGTATCTTCATCTAAAATATTGTCGACTTTATTTTTGGGAAAACATTATCCACCAATCATAAAATTAAATGAAGAAGCATCTCTTTCTGGTTATTGCAGGTTTGATGATTTTGAATTGCGGAATCGCGCAAGAAAGAAGACTGACTGCCCTGCTGGGTTACGGCACGCAGATCGAAAACATCGGTCTGGGTGTTGGCGCTGAATTGCCTATAGGCGATACAAAGCTCGTGGCAGCACCAAGTTTCGTATATTATTTTGCAAAGGAACAGTATAGCATAAAAACATCGATTTGGGAGATCAACGCTAATGTAAACTATCACTTTTTTAGTAACGGGAACGTAAGTGTTTACGGACTCGCGGGTCTGAATTATACACAGGTAAAAGTAAAAGCCGACCTCGCGTACTTTGGTGAAATGTCCGCCAGCGACGGGAAGATCGGACTGAATATAGGGGCTGGTGTAAACTTCGACTTAGGTAAGTCTTTCTTACCGTTCGCAGAGCTTAAATATGCCATCAGTGATTTCGATCAGCTTTTGCTGGCAGCGGGTGTTAAAATCAACTTGTAATTTTATAATGAGCTAATATGAAATTATTAAAATCTTTTATACTGCTTGCGGCCATTGTATCACTTGCAGGGTGCAACAATGATGAAGAGGTTGCACCGAAAGAAGAAGAGTTGAACAATGTCACGTTTAGCTTTTTGAACAAGGAGAACATCATGGAGATCCCTGAGGCTTTAGCCAATGCAGGCGATCCTTATGCGGCGGTGGCCGTGAGTTACCTCAACAGCGCTAATACATTATCAAGTTATCTGTCTTACTTCACGTTCCCTCAGAATGCGCAGGTGACCCATAATCGCATAGAGCCTGCGAACGGACGCTCACAGGCTGGCGAGTATCGTGTGTATACATGGACAGACGCACAACTTGGAAGTGTCGCTTATCAACTGGGTGATCATGGGGATTACTACACGTTTGAAGTGATGGTCAAAGAACCTGGTATGGCGGATTGGCTTCTGATTCTTTCAGGTGAAGAGGAGAAGGATAGGGCGGCAGGTTTTATGAGGATCTACAACACCTATTCAGACGATCCGTCTGAAATGCTGGCAAATTATGAATGGTCGACGCAGGGTGATATTTCGAATTTCGTTTACACATTCCAGCAGGACGAAAGCTATTCAATCTCAGTGGAAATTTCCATGAATCAGAAAACCGGTGCCGGCAATATTCATTTTTTTGAAGACGGGAGTTTGAGTCTTCAAATGGATTGGGACGAACTTGGGAACGGCACATGGACCAGCTACAACAGCGAGGGCTCGATCGTTGAGGAAGGCAGCTGGACGAGCTAGTTTATTATTTTCTTAATCTTGGCAGGAATGCCAGGTCTTGAT
>JAEYXN010000029.1 GCA_023431285.1 Bacteroidota bacterium | reverse complement strand
CAACTGAGAGACAACATTGAGTGGATCCGAAACGCGGGAGACAATCGGCTTGTTGTGGGTTCACAGGCAAGAATACTGTATGCAGATGCTCTGGGAAGAATACGGATTGCTTCCGCATTCAATGATGCTATACGGAAGGGAGACATCGGACCCGTTGTGCTTGGCCGGGATCATCATGATGTATCCGGGACGGATAGTCCGTTTCGAGAGACTTCTAACATTTATGATGGCTCGCAGTTCACTGCAGACATGGCAATTCATAATGTCATTGGAGATTCATTCCGCGGCGCCACATGGGTTTCAATCCACAACGGAGGGGGTGTGGGCTGGGGAGAAGTGATCAACGGTGGATTTGGTCTTGTATTGGATGGATCTGCGTCTGCTGAGAGAAATCTTCGAAATATGCTTCACTATGATGTACATAATGGCATTGCGCGACGTGCGTGGGCTCGAAATACAAATGCGGATTTTGCGATACGTCGAGAGCTTGAGTCAAATCCTGATCTGAAAATCACATTACCGTTTCCAGTGAACGAAGAGGTTCTGTCGAGGCTTTGACGCTGTTCGGCCGACTTTTTCGTCGATTATCTTACGCACAGTTGCACCATGTGAGTTGCCGGAACAACTTTGCCTAAAATAAAAACAGAAAAATGAAAAGAACGTTTGTTACACTTTTTGCGGTAGTCCTTTTGTCATCCGCTGCGTTTGCACAACTTGAAAAAGGTACTATGTTGGCTGGTGGTGAGTTTGGTTTAGAGTTAAACACAAACAAGTCCAAATACAGGAATCAGACCACAACGAATTCAAAATCTACTTCATTCACTCTTGAACCGAGGTTTGGTTATTTTGTGATTGATAATCTTGCGATAGGTGGTGAGATTTCTCTTACATCGTCGGTTTCAAAAGATGAGCTTGACGGAGACAAGACCACCGATAATTCTTTTGCGATCGGTCCTTTTGTGCGCTACTACTTCCCTGCGAAGATTTTCCTTGAAGGTCAGTATTCGGCAGGCTTCGCGAACACAAAGTACAGCAACTCTAATGAAAAGGATAAATACAATCTTGGCGGATGGTCACTGGCTTCCGGTTATGCCATCTTTCTGAATGACAACGTCGCCGTTGAACCAATGCTCGGGTTCCAATCCGTTTCATACAAGAATAAAACAGATGGGGAGGCAGAGTGGAAGAATGTCAACGCTGGTATGTTTTTCCGTGTAGGCTTCCAGATTTATCTTCGATAACGAATCAAAAACCTTCCGGATACTGCAAAAAGCCTCCTTCCGGAGGTTTTTTATTTTGGGGCATTATCTTTGTTAACCACTCACAAACGATTAACACTATGAAAAAACTTCTTTTCTTGTTTACAGCTGTGTGTTTGTCATTTGCCGCATTTTCTCAGGCACAGTTCTCCATTGGTTTAAAGGCCGGCCCGAACTTCGCCAAGATCGACACCGAAAGCAGTATAGGGGAAAACTATAAAAGCAGAGCGGGCTTTCATGGTGGTGCATTCGCATTGCTCAAAGCCGGCAAGATCGGCATCCAGCCAGAGATACTCTTTTCACAGCAGGGTTCTAAGGTGACAATTAATTCACAAGAATTTGATGCGAACTTCAACTATTTCAACATTCCTATCATTCTGAAACTTTATACGATAGGAGGGATTAACATTCAGGCTGGACCACAGTTCGGTTTTGTGTCGTCGGCCGAGGGTCCTGCGCTTGACGAGTTGAACAATGTGCAGACAACGCAGGATATCAAGAATAAGATGAAGAGCTCAGATTTTTCTGTCGCTCTGGGACTGGGTTGGGATCTGCCGTTCGGGCTATCCATCGATGGACGATACAATCTGGGCCTAAGTGATGTCAACAAGAATTTAGGCGCTTCGGCCATTAAAAATCAGGTATGGCAGTTCTCATTAGGCTACAAGCTGTTCAAGTTTGGAAAGTAAGTGGCAACTTATGTTTAAATGCAAAGAAGGGTGTTTTATTACACCTTTCTTTGTTTTAAGGCGGGGATCATTGACAAGCAAAGGGCATTTGGTATATTCGTATTGAATAAGGACACCTTGATTTTTATCCTTAGAGATTTTTTTAAACTATTAAAACCAAATTCCTTTTTATGAAAAAACTATTTCTCACGTTGACGGCAGTCTGCGCGTTTGCACTTGCGTCATTTGGCCAGGGGGCATCCTTTGGTCTGAAGGCTGGTATAAACATAGCAAATCAGAAGTACGAGGTTGGGAGTTTTGATCTGTCTCCTGATGCGCTCATCGGATTCCACATTGGTGGTTATGCAACGATCATGTTCTCTGAGACTTTTGGAATTCAGCCTGAATTGCTTTACTCCACAGGAGGATCCAAGATGGATATGTTCGGATATGGTGAATCGACAACAAAGGTGAGTTACATCTCGATTCCTGTAATGTTCCGTTATCAACCTATAGAGATCCTCAACATTCATGCAGGTCCGCAATTTGGTTTCCTGGCCAGCGCGAAAGCTGAATACGATGGTGAATCGGAGGATATCAAAGATCAAATGAAGGGGCTTGACCTTGGATTAGGTTTCGGTGCAGGTATTGATCTTCCAATGGGTGTTGGATTTACTGCCAGATATGTCCTTGGTCTTTCAAACATTGCTGATGTTGAAGATGTGGACGATTATTCAGTTAAGAATAATGCGATCCAGCTTTCTTTGACTTACAGATTCGGTGGTGCAAAGTAAACTTGCCGAATACTCAATAAAAAAGGCTGCCTGTGAAAGGCAGCCTTTTTCATGAATAACAAAATCTTGGAAAGAATTCTCGTCCCGCCTAATCCACTACAATAAGATAATAATTCTTCTTACCCTTTTGCGCCAGCAAATACTTGCCGTATAGGAGGTCCGTTGTTGTGATCTTTCTCTCTAGAGAAATTTTTTCCTTATTGATGCTTACCCCGTTTCCCTGAATAGCCTTGCGGGCCTCACCCTTTGATGAATAGATCGGTGTTTTTTCTCCCAACAGAACAATAGGATCTACAGTGTCGCCAGAAAAAATATCCTTCTGTAACCGATAAGTAAGACTCACGTCAAAGGCGTCTTCAATGTCCGGGCCGCTTAGCTTCTTGAAGTCTTCAAAGGATGAGCCGAACAGTATTGCGGTTGTTTCCTTCGCTTTTTTAAGATTTTCCGCTCCGTGCACCATTGTGGTGATATCATCCGCGAGAGTATGCTGAAGTTTTCTCAGGTGAGGCGCTTCCTGGTGTTCTTTCTCCAGACTTTCAATCTCGTCGCGGTCGCGTAGCGTGAAAATTCTGATGAAGTTTCCTGCATCGGCATCCGAAACATTAACCCAGTATTGGTAGAAATTGTAAGGCGATGTTTTCTTCGGATCCAGCCACACGTTTCCGCCTTCCGTCTTTCCAAACTTCGTCCCGTCGGCCTTGGTGATCAGCTTGGTCGTCAGTGCAAATGCTTCTCCGTCAGTTTTCCTGCGGATCAGCTCAGTGCCAGTTACAATGTTTCCCCATTGATCGGAGCCACCCATCTGGATCTTGCAGTTCTTATGCTGATTCAGATAGAGGAAGTCATAACCCTGCACCAACTGGTAAGTGAACTCTGTAAACGAAAGTCCTGACTCAAGTCTTTTCTGAACCGAGTCCTTGGACATCATATAATTTACGGTGATATGTTTTCCGATGTCGCGGATGAAATCCAGGAAGCGGAATTCCTTGAACCAGTCGTAGTTGTTGACAAGTTCAGCAGGATTTTCTTTAGAGGAAAAGTCGAGGAATTTTTCGAGTTGCGCCCGTACACACGTGACGTTATGCGACAGTACATCTTCGGAAAGAAGGTTGCGTTCTGCTGACTTTCCGGAGGGATCGCCAACCATACCAGTTGCACCTCCTACGAGCGCAACTGGCCGGTGGCCGCATCTTTGAAAGTGCACGAGAGTCATTATCTGCACCAGGTGACCGATGTGAAGTGAATCAGCGGTTGGGTCGAACCCAATATATCCTGAGGTCACTTCGCGGTTCAGCTGTTCTTCTGTTCCCGGCATGACATCGTGTATCATGCCCCTCCACTTTAACTCCTCGATAAAATTCTTTCGTGCCATTTGCAGCCCTGTTTTAGAGATGCAAATATATAAAAGCGTTTAAGAAGCCGTAGCGTTTAACGAATTCTCGGACAGACTGGAAACCTGTTTCAGACGGTGGTTCCTTTCGAGTGAAAAGACCTCCTGCAATGTTCCTTGCCTGAGGTCCAGGTACCAGCCATGAATCTCAGGGAAGTTGCGCCGCTCCCAGGCTTTCTGAATGCAAGGCACTTTGCTCAGGTTCACGACCTGTTCCCGGATATTCAGCTCGCTAAGGCGCGCTTCCTTTTGTTCGGGTGTGAGATCCTGAAGCTCGACGTAGTTGTTGTCGTACAGCTCCTGTAATCCGCTGAGCCATTGCCTTACGAAAGGGCTGGTGGTGCGCCCATTGATGACCTGCCTGATGGCTGCGCAATGACTGTATCCACAGATGATGATCTGGCTCACGTCATAAACAGTCACAGCTTCCTCGATCACGGACATGAGGCTCTCGTCATCGGCCCTGACCTGTGCTCCGAGATTCCCATGGATGATGATGTCGCCGGGCTCCGTGTTCGTCATCTCCCGGATGGAAGCAAGGCTATCCGTCGGACAAATCCAAAGAATCTTAGGATGATGGAGCTGACTGAGTCTGGAAAAATAGTCAGGGTCCAGCGCGAGCTTTTCGTTGCGCCAGGCTTTACTTTCTAGTAATATTCTTTCTTTCGTTGTCATACCTTGAAAAGTGGATTTGACGCTGCAATTGATTGCTTCAACTCAATCTCTATGCGCCGGCCCGGGGCCGACTCACGGAAGTCGTTGATGGTTTCGAGGATATCCTGATCGATGAAGGCCGAGCGCGATCCGTCAATGATCACGTAACTTCCGTCGGGAATCTGGCGGAAGGTCTTCCTCAACACTGCTTTGTTCAGGAACGACACATCTTTGTTGAGCCTGATCAAATAGTTTCTCTCTTCGTTGACGCTGAAAAGCGCCTGATGGAAATTCGTCTTGAGTACGAAGATCAATCCAACCGCGATTCCTATTCCGATTCCGACAAGGAGATCTGTCAACAGGATAGCGATGATTGTCACTATGAATGGTACGAACTGATCCGTACCCTTTCGATACATGCTTATTACAAGCGATGGTTTTACAAGCTTGTAGCCAACAGTGATCAAGATCGCCGCAAGAGATGCGAGTGGAATCTTATTGAGAAACTGCGGGATCAGCGCGACAGTCGCGAGCAACAGAACACCATGCAACACGGCGGATGCTTTTGTTTTTCCACCTGCATGGACGTTTGCCGAGCTCCTGACAATTACAGCGGTAACAGGAAGTCCTCCGATGAGACCACTGATGAGGTTACCCATTCCCTGCGCCTTCAATTCTCTGTTCTGAGGGCTGTTTCGCTTCTGGGGATCGAGTTTATCCACTGCCTCCAGACTGAGAAGACTTTCAAGACTGGCGATGATCGCAATCGTGAAGGCCACTATCAGAGTATCCGGGTGAAGCAGTGCGCTAAAATCAGGCATTGTAAACTGCCCGACAAATCCTGAGATTCCGTCAGGTATAGGAAGGGAAACAAGGTTCTCTTTTTCTACTCCGAAGCCTGTAAAAGCGCTACGAAAGAATTCATTTAACACGATTCCAAGAATTACCACCAGGAGCGGAGCAGGGATTAGCGCAAGATACTTCTGCTTCTTGATCCATGCGTTGTCCCAGAAGATCAGAACTGCGAGGGATATAGAGGAGATCACCACCGCAGCCGGATTGAGAAAATCCAGGGCGGCCAGAAGTTCTGTGAAAGTATTCTGCCCATCACTTTGGATGAAACTTTCATCGCCTTCATAATCCTTGTCGTATCCGATCGCGTGTGGGATCTGCTTCAGAATGAGAATGAGACCGATTGCCGCAAGCATTCCTTTGATCACAGAAGCTGGGAAGTAGTTTCCGATACTTCCGGCTTTGAGATATCCGAGTGCAATTTGAAGGACACCTGCGAGCACTACTGCTGCAAGAAAGTTTTCATACGACCCAAGTTTTGCAATGGAGGCCAGGACGATAGTAGTAAGACCGGCGGCCGGTCCGCTCACACTTAGTGACGACCCGCTCAACGAACCTACGACCAATCCTCCCACAATACCGGCTATGATTCCTGAGAACAAGGGTGCTCCGGAAGCCAATGCAATACCAAGGCACAAAGGCAAAGCAACCAGAAAAACCACGAGGCTTGCTGGCAGATCAGATGATAAGTGTTTTAAAGGATTATTTCTGCTGTCCATTGGTCTGTTTCATTTCAACTTCACCTGCAACCACTGGGCTTACAACCCTATAAATTTCCGGCAGCTTACTCTCGCTGCTGAAGCTGACTTTCAGATCTTCAATAATTCCTGAACGAAGATCATACACCCATCCGTGAACGAAAGGGTGCTTCCGGTCCTTCCAGGCATTCTGTATGATGGATGTCTTGGTCAAATCAAAAACCTGTTCGACGACGTTAAGTTGAACAAGTCGTCTGAAACGTGCTTCTTCATCTGCGATAGCGTCCAGTTCTTCTGAATGCAGGCGATAAACGTCCTTGATGTGACGAAGCCAGTTATCGACCAGTCCGAACTGACCGCTCTCCATCGCTGCCTTTACGCCGCCGCATCCATAGTGACCGCAGACAATGACGTGACGAACTTTTAGGATGTTCACTGAATAATCGAGAACACTCAGCATATTCATATCGGAATGCACTACGAGGTTGGCGATATTTCTGTGAACGAAGATGTCGCCGGGGAGGGTTCTGGTGATCTCATTGGCGGGAACGCGACTATCAGAGCAGCCGATCCAGAGTACCTGAGGGCTTTGTCCTTTAGCGAGCCTTTCAAAGAATTCCGGATCCTGATCAAGTCTTTCCTGAACCCATTGCTTGTTTCCATCGAGTAGCGAATTATAGATATCCATAGGTATAATTATTCTTTTATGAATTTGCGATTTGAAAAATGAATACGATTGACAGCGAAAACCCGCGGTGTGAGTTACTCAATGCTGCAACAGAGTATCACTGTCGCGAGTGCAGTCAGATGAATATAAAAAAATTAAGCCCGTGCGCCGTCGGGAGGGGGTGCGTCGATCTTGGGATAACCAGGATGGGTGTAGTCGTTGTGCTCAAATAATCTTAGTGCACTGGAAATACCGGAATCTTCTGATTGGAGGTGATAACGGTTGTCCTCTAGGAGGTCGAATTCTTTTAGAGAGCCGGAATTCTCTGAGCCTGAATTGTGCTCGTGTTCTTCTTCGGAGAGCGAAAGGGTGAACATTCGTGCGATGTTCGTCATAGTGTCCTTACTGAAGGATCCTTTCAGAGCTGAAAATTCTGCCATGAGGAAACTCATGTTCAGAAAAGTCAACCCCGCCACGATGAGAAAGACGGCTTTCCATTTCTTCTGTCTGAGGACGTGCATAAGACAAAAATACGGCTATTTTTTAAAATTGTTGCTTTTAGCGTTATTGAAGGCGGAACGGTTTTGGCCCGGTTAACACTGAAATCGCTTAAATTATTGAGCCACAGCGATTGTAAGAAGGGCTTACCCCGTAAAATTTAACGAGATTTTAACAACATCAGAGATGAAACAACCCGATGCGCTGAACCTGGTAGCAGACTTCCATAGAGTATTCAAACATCCGATCCTGACCTCCCCGACGATTCCGGATGAGAATCGTTGCAAGCTTCGCGTAGCGCTCATTGCAGAGGAATTAAAAGAACTGGAGGTCGCCATTCTGGAGAATGATATCGTAGGCGTCGCCGACGCGCTTTGTGATATCCAGTATGTCCTTTCCGGTGCGATCCTCGAATTCGGATTGGGTGAAAAATTCGCCACGTTATTTGAAGAGGTGCAGCGTTCCAATATGAGTAAGGCATGTGACACCGAAGAGGAGGCCAGGGCTACAATTGAGTTTTACCGGAAGAAGGATGGCACGGAATGCTATACAAAATTTGAGGACGGCAAATGGCTGGTGTATCGTACTTCTGATAACAAGACCATTAAGTCCGTTAACTATAGCCCCGCAGACCTGGACAGTATTGTTAACTCCTGAGTAAGAATCAAATATAGAATTCGAATTGAAACACTGCGTCCTGCCCACGTTGCTGGAGCGGATTAATAGCGAGTATCTGTGCCTCATTATATGCCTTGATAAAATCTGTGCGGCTAATGCGTACTTTGCTATGCCCCGGTTTGATGCGATGATATTGCATTCGTCCGGATGCGTTCGCAGTAGCGCTATAGATGAAGCTGAATTGAAGTGGGATGGGTGAGGGGATGTAGCGCATAGGAATAATATAATTTCCTGACTTGGTATATCGTTATCTGACAGACATAGAGGAGCTTAGGGTGTGTATAATTTCGGGACGGTCTTGCAAAAATAGAAAAAATTGTAGACTCGTTGTGCAGAAATGCACAACTTTATTTGGCGCTCCCTATAGAGACCTGGGGGCGTCGGTGCAGGCAATGGAAGTCTGCGCGCGTCGAGGTTTTAGAGTGTGAAAGATGCAATCATTAATCATTATATTTAGATCATAACCTTCCAAAAGCTACAATGGACAAAGACGATTTTCTTCGAAACCCTTTCCTTGAGGGCTGGCACATGACAATGATCATAGGCGCGATCATTATGGCGCTCGCAGGAATTGCAATTTATATCATTTACAATCTGAGAGTAGCTTCAATCAGGAACTACAAGGAGAAATACGATTACATCAACACAAAGGAGATTCGGCAGTATAAGCTGGTCTTCATTTGCTTTGGGATCTCTGCTATGATGGCGATCAATCTGTATGGCCAGGGTGAAGTACACGTAATGGGCCTTTGGTTCTTCATACGCCTCTTCATCTCTGTAGCTGGCGGTACTCTTGTTTTCTATGTATCATACCTTATTCTCGAGTATTACTATCCGACCATACTGAATCGAAAGTTGAAGAAATGGCGTTACACTCCGAGGATAAGCAAGACGGGCGCGAAGATGCGGCTCCTGGGTGAGGAAGAAGAAGACGTTCATCTTGAAGAGGGCATGAGAGCGGAGGAAAGTGCTTTCTCTATCGATTATGATGTATGGATTGATGAAGCTTCCGGTGAAGTGCTTGTTGAAAAATATTCCGGGCACCTCCAGGCACTGCAATGCGGGAGCTGCGGGTTCTATACATTGAAAGTCATCCGTGAGGAGATTACACGCCAGCCTGCCGGCGGCGGACCGGGTGAGCTCATTAAGCATTACCAATGTTCTTATTGTAACGCGATAAGAGCTACGGCATTTAACATCTCGACGAAAGAGGCTGACGACTACAAGGCTACAGCATCGCGGACATTCAAAAAGTCCAATAATATTGAACTGGTTCGCCTTGAAATACATTCTTCTGTTTCCGGGAAGAAGTTCTTCGAATTCCAGAATGTGGACCAGGCGGTCCGGTTTCTGCAGGGATACGACGTCGAAAAATAACCGGATAAGGGATTTTTAGAGCCTTTACATACTTTTTGTACCAGGAAACGTTAAGAAAAAGTAATTTTTATTCTTTTATGAGGCAAGGCACGTCATTTGCGATAGTGCCTTCAGCAAAAGCTAAATTAATTGTGATGACGAAGCTGAAAATTATTCTGACTGCATGCATGTTCTGCGTGTTCACGGCCACTGTTTCGGCCAACACGCCTGCGGATACCACGCGACTCAAACCAAAGGCTGTATATGGGAAGGAAGCGAAGATAATCGCATACATTCTTGACAACAACCATTACCGTAAGATCTCACTGAATGACTCACTCTCTTCAGTGATCCTTGACGAGTATGTTAAGAACCTCGACAATAACAGAACTTACTTCACACAGGCAGATATTGCCACTTTCGAAAAGTATCGTTTTCTGATCGATGATCTCACCAAAACCGAAAACGTTGACGTTGCTTACGAGATCTACGGCGTGTTCCGGAAACGGTTCGACGCGCGGATGAAGTATGTGCAGGAAAACCTTATCGCCAAACCTTTTGACTACTCTGTTGATGAGTATTACGAAACTGATCGTACCAGCGAGTCGTGGCCAAAGAATGAGGCGGAGCTGAATGAAGTCTGGCGTAAGCTGATCAAGAGCCAGGCTTTGAGTCTTAAGCTTGCAGGGAAGACAGACGAAGAAATTTCCAAGACATTGAAAGAACGCTACGAACGGTTTGTCAAGTCTATACACCAGTTTAACACAGAAGATGTGTTCGGCGTTTATATGAACACCATTACCGAGGCGTATGACCCTCATACCAACTACTTCTCTCCACGCGACGCGGACATGTTTAATCAGAAGATGAGTCTTTCACTCGAAGGGATCGGTGCACGTCTGCAAACTGAAAATGATTATACAAAAGTAGCGGAGATCATCGCCGGAGGTCCCGCAGACAAGAGTAAACTAATCCTTCCTAATGACAGAATCATCGCAGTAGGGCAGGGCGACAAAGGGGAAATGGTTGACGTGATCGGCTGGCGCATCGACGAAGTAGTGAAGCTTATCAAAGGTCCGAAAGGCACAACGGTACGTCTATCTATCCTTCCTTTCGAAACAGGAGTGAGTGGACAGGCAAAGACCATTACCCTTGTGAGGGATAAGATTAAACTGGAGGATCAACAGGCTAAGAAGAGTGTGATCCAATATCAGAAAGACGGACGCCATCTAAAACTGGGTGTGATTACTCTCCCTAGTTTTTACATGGACTTTGAAGCGTATCAGAAAGGCGATCCAAACTATACCAGCACAACCCGTGATGTAAAGAAACTAATCACAGAGTTGCAGGCTGAAAAGGTTGATGGCCTTGTGCTTGATCTGAGGAATAACGGAGGCGGGTCTCTTACCGAAGCGATTGATCTGACAGGTTTGTTTATTAAGAATGGGCCGGTGGTTCAGGTGAAGAACTCAGCCAACAAAATTGAAGTCGGGTTGGATGAAAATCCTTCCATTGTGTACAACGGTCCCCTTATTGTGATGACAAACCGGTTTAGTGCGTCTGCCTCTGAGATTTTTGCGGGAGCCATCCAGGATTATAATCGTGGAGTCGTAGTAGGGGAATCTACTTACGGGAAGGGCACTGTACAGACAGTAGTTCATCTTAATCGGTTCCTGAACGAAAAGGAGCCGGTTGGCGATCTGAAGCTCACCTTCCAGAAGTTTTATCGCGTGACTGGAAGCAGTACCCAACACAAGGGCGTTGTTCCTGATATTCAATTGCCTACACCTCTTGATCCGGAGCAGTTCGGGGAGAGCTCAAGCCCAAGTGCGTTGCCATGGGACGAAATCAAAGGAACACTATACCAGAAGACTCCATTGATCAATGACCGTGTCCTGGCCAACCTCAACAAAACTTACCAGGAACGTCTCAAAACTGATCCCGGATTGACGAAACTAGTGAGTGAGACTGAAGAAATCCGGAAGGGTTATAAAGAGACCAGAATCTCTCTGAACGAAGCAAAGCGTCGGAAGGAAATGGAAGCCGCTGACCTCAAAAGAGGACAAGGTAACATTGATACCAAACTGGTTGGGAAAGAGCAGCAGCCTGTGGCGTCGGACCTTCATGATGTCGATGATGAATACCTGCGTGAAGGGTTATTCATTCTTTCCGATCTCATTACGAGCAAGATCGGTTGATCAGACAAGACTTACCATAAAAGACTGGGCATTCCCCCGGTCTTTTTTTTGTTCGTAAAACGCACATGATAATCGATTTTTATATCTTCCGAACTGAAATTTGATTCTCGGATAACCTATTTCGATGAGTGAGGAACTGCTCAAAGCGATCATTCAACTTTTTGCCATCGTTGCCCGCGAAAGGATCACCGAAGATGAGCGACTGAACATCAAAGAGTTTCTCAGTCTTCACCTTAACCGTGAGGCTACTGCGTATTACCTGAAACTGTTCGACGAGTTCTGCCAGGTTCACCAGCTCCGCGACGAAGGCGGCGACCTCAGCTCTCTGGATCAGGATACCCAGCAGTTTGTTGACGAGTGGTCTAACATTATGATCATTGTGAGGCAGGTAAACAGGGCGCTCACAATGCAGCAAAAGCTTGTTCTCGTAATCAAGATCATCGAACTTGTTTATGCAGACGATACAATATCCGACAGGCAGGCGAATCTGATTTTTTATATTGGCCAGGGACTGAAGCTGCCGCAGCATGTCGTTGATTCACTACAATCTTTTGTTACCGGTCAGGATATTGAAGAATTCTCCCCTAAGAATGTTCTCATTATCGATGAAGGTTCCGGTGAATATGAAGGGCCACGCCTGATCGAGAGAGATCTTACCGGTCTGATTGCTATTCTCAGGTTGCCGGAGGCAGAAACGTACTTCATCAAATACCTCGGCATTACCACGCTCTATCTTAACAGCATCATTCTCAAGAGCCGGAAGATCGACGTGTTCCCCACCGGAAGTACCATTCGTGGAGACAAGGTAGGCCCAATTTACTATAGCGATATCATCGGTAAATTTCTCACGGGAGAAAGTCAGACTACAGTAACATTCACCGCAGACCATCTGTTTTACCACTTCTATAGTGGGCGCGCGGGTGTCCAGAATGTGAACATCGCCGAAAAAGGAGGGAAGCTGATCGGATTGATGGGGGCTAGCGGTTCCGGCAAATCTACGCTTCTAAATGTGCTTAACGGATCTGAGAAGCCATCAAGTGGAAGAGTACTCGTCAATGGTGTGGATGTTCACGCGGAACCTGAGAAGATTCAGGGCGTGATTGGGTACGTTCCGCAGGATGATCTTCTCATGGAAGATCTTACTGTTTTTGAGAACCTGTATTTTTCAGCGAAACTTTGCTTCGGCCATTATTCAGAAGCGGAGATCATTTCCCTTACTGCAAGGGTGCTTACAAGTCTTGGTCTCGGCGAAATACGCGGGCTTAAAGTGGGATCTCCCCTTGAGAAAACCATCAGCGGAGGGCAGAGAAAGCGATTAAATATAGGTCTGGAATTACTGCGCGAGCCGACCATTCTTTTTGTTGACGAACCAACGTCAGGGCTATCCTCCCGCGACTCGGAAAACATCATGGACCTTCTCAAGGAACTTGCCCTTCGCGGGAAGATGGTGTTCGTGGTTATCCACCAGCCTTCGTCCGATATCTTCAAGATGTTCGATACGCTGCTGATCATGGATGTGGGAGGATTTCAAATTTACTATGGCAATCCTGTTGAGGCAGTCTCGTATTTCCGTGAGATCATTAACGCTGCAAACAAAACTCAGGGCGCCTGTCCTGAATGCGGGAATATCAACCCTGAGCAAATCTTCAGCATCATAGAAACAAAGGTCGTCAACGAATATGGCCGGCTTACCAATACGCGCAAAGTCTCTCCAGGACAATGGTATCAATACTTCAAACAGAAGATCCGGTTCAACAGGATCGACCATGTAAAGGAAGCAATTCCTGTCGTTCAGGAGATACCAAACTGGTTTCAGCAGTTCAAGGTGTTTATCACACGGGATTTTCTGGCTAAGGCTGCAAATAAACAATATTTGTACATCAACCTGCTTGAGTCTCCCGTGCTAGCGTTCTTCATTGCGTTCATGGTGAAATACTATAACGTGCTGGATGGCTCTAACGCAGGGTATTCGTTCTTTCATAATCAGAATATACCGGTATATTTCTTCATGAGCGTGGTCGTTGCGCTTTTCTTCGGGCTTACGATGAGTGCGGAGGAGATCTTCCGTGATCGAAAGATCCTCAAGCGTGAAAAGTTCCTGAACCTGAGCCGAAGCAGCTACCTGGTGTCGAAGACTTTTATCATGTTTGCGTTCTCGGCTCTTCAGACGTTTCTTTTCATCCTGGTAGGAAATCTCATACTGGAGATCCCGCTGACGGAAATGCGTTACTGGCTGATCGTATTCAGCTGTTCGTGTTTTGCCAACATGCTTGGACTTAATATCTCCTCGGCGTTCAAGTCTGCAGTCACTATTTATATCCTCATCCCTTTACTGGTGATTCCGCAGCTTCTGCTCAGCGGGGTGGTGATCAGCTTCGATAAGTTTAATCCACGCGTGGGAAAGCCTGTAGGCATTCCGTTGGCAGGTGATATCATGGCGTCGCGATGGGCCTTTGAAGCTTTTATGGTTACCCAGTTCAAAGACAATCCATTCGAGAAACAATTTTATGAGCTGGACAGGATCGCGGCGGAAGCGGAATACAAGAAAATCTATTTCATACCAGAACTTGAGTCCAAGCTATCCTATTGTATGCATAATAGGCAGCATTGGAAAAATCCTTCTCACGAAGGAGTAACTTCCGCGCTGACGACACTGCGGACTGAAATTGAAAATGAGCTGTCATATGTCGGTGACGACAAATTCTCTGGAGTTGAAAAGCTCGCTGTCGGGAAGTTTGACTCGACGACATACAAGAATACGATGGGATTTCTTCGTGCATTGAAAGTGTACTACAATCATCGTCAGATCAAGGCTAAAGATGGTCGCGATCAATTGGTGGACAGCCTGACGAGTACACCTGAACGGGAAGGAGCCTATGAGGCTATGCGTCTTAAATACGTAAACAAAGCAGTGTCTGACGCGGTAAAAAATATCACGACAGCGGAGCGGATCGTCGAATACCAGGGAAGGCTGATCCAGAAGATCTATCCAATCTACAATGCGGAGCATAAGCCCAGGCATAGTCTCGATTTTTCAGCGAACCTCTATCAACCCACCAAACATTTTGCGGGCAGAAATTTTGATACCTTTGTATTCAACATTGGTGTGATCTGGTTCATGACGGCGATGTTGTTCATTGCCTTGTATTTTGACTTATTGAAGAAACTTGTGAAAATGCTTGAGTACAGCCGGCGTTACCGGAGGAAAGAGAAGGGATAGAATTTAACCAACAGAAAATATGACACTAAAGAATCTCTCTCTGCTTGCCATGATTTGCATTCTCATCACCGCATGTGGCGGGAAAAAAGAAAATGATGATGATCATTCGCATGACTCCGCCGCAAAAGAATGGAAAGAGATGGACGATTTCCATATGGTAATGGCGGAATCATTCCATCCTTATAAAGACTCATCGAATTTAGAACCCGCAAAGGTTAATGCCCAGGACCTGGCAAAATCTGCTAAAGAATGGCGCGACTCCAGTGCGCCGGAAGGAGTGGACGCCGACAAAATGAAGAGCAGCCTTGACGAACTTGTGCGCCTTTCTGATGAGTTTGCCGCGAAGGCTGGCAGTGCTGCGGATGATGAGATCGCTTCAAGCCTGACAACGCTGCATGATCTATTCCACGATCTGCAGAATGACTTCTATGGCGGCGCTGGTGGACATCATCATGACCATGATCATCATCACGACCACTAATCGTTTCGTCCAGCTGCACAGGAATCAATGCTGAAGGTTGCATGGAGTGAGAAGTACGTGCTTCCACTGCCGCCTAATCATCGTTTTCCGATGAGCAAGTATGAGGTCCTCCCTCAGCAGCTGCTGCATGAGGGAACCATCACCAACGCCAACATCTTCCATCCAGACCCGGTGGAAGAACGTTGGATCCTTGCCACCCATACGCAAAACTATTGGGAGCGGTTAAGCTCGCTCACCTTGTCGCCTTCCGAGATTCGTCGTACCGGATTTCCTCTCACGCGTGAGCTGGTAGATCGCGAGGTACTGATTGCCAACGGTACCATTATGTGCACGCATTATGCAATTGACCATGGCGTCGCGATGAATATTGCGGGAGGGACACATCATGCCTTTACCAACAGAGGAGAAGGGT
>JAEYXN010000021.1 GCA_023431285.1 Bacteroidota bacterium | reverse complement strand
ACCGAAACCTTTAACCTCGACTGAATTGGAAACGTGCAGCCGATGCTGTTGACAAGTGTACCTCCCACATAATAATCTTTAATTCCGTTAGTCGTTTGGGCGATCGTCACTGTGGGATTAAAGACGGCACCGCTGGATAGAACTGCGCCAGAGCTTGCTGACGGATACCACGCAAAAGCGCTTGCGCTTGTACCCCCAGCCGCGGTTAAGGTGGGGCTCGCGGTGCCCCCTAGTGCGCAATATACGGCTCCGGAATATTTGGAATTGCTGTTCACCAAAGTCGGCGTCACTGTTACGGTCGGTATCTCACTGCTGAATACAGCGGTAACTTTCGTCCGTGCTGTTTCACACCCGTCGATCACGGCGCTTACCCAGTAAGTCGTTGGAGTCGAAACCGTTTTGAATGTGCTATAAAGTGCGCAGGTACCGGTCGACGAAACTGTATGGGGAGTTGTAGTTGTTCCGGTCTCTGTTGTGTACCACTTATGGATTACTGTCTTTCCACAAATGTTGTCAGAATTGCTCGCCGAAAGGGTAGCGCTCTGTGGTGTTGGCCCGCATCCCTTTCCATCTACGACCAGTGGTGGTGTACATGCCCCGGCTAGCGGTCCCGTCGTTGAGAGTGTGAATGTATAATTGCTCCAATCCTCTACTAAGGGATTTGACTGATAAACATAAGCTCGAATACTATAGTCGGTTCCTGCAGTGAAACCCGTAGTCGAAATCGACCGCGTGGCACCACCGTGACTGCTAGTAACAAGAGTGGTTCCTTTGTAGACTTCGATTACGACTGCGTATCCCCCCGGATCAAAGATGGAATAGTTTACCTTTACCATCAGCGTACTTCCAATTCGGTAGGTGGAGCCTCCGTTTGGGTATTGCAACCAATTTGAAAGGTCTGGCATCACGTTTGTACTTTCAATGGCTTTTGCAAAAAGCCCGATTGGACAAATAATAAAAACCAGGCAGAAGGCTATCGAGAACGAAGTCCAAAATTTGCTGAATGCTTTCACAACTTGTTTATTAATTATTTTTAAAACCATACTTGTATCCCTTCACGACGTTATTATCGTGGTCAAGAATGGACTCTAGATTTCCATATCGATCGTAATTGTAGAAGACGCTTTTGCCGTTGTGATCCGTTTCGGTGATTATACCAACCAATGGTTCGTGAACAAAGGTTTTCATCTGTGCTCCTACCGGGCAGAGTTTAAGGTCATCGATGACGACACCACTGAACGCGCATGAAATTGATGTGATAGCGTTTAGACGGACAGAGTACAGCTTCCAGGTGTCGTGGTCAACAACATAACTCATTGAGCCGTTAATATTCCCGTTGATCGAACCCGAGCGCCTTGCCCAAAACATTACAAAATAGTCGCCAGTGGCAATTGAACCCTTGTTGATGGATGAAGGGATGTAGCCTTTTTTTCCTGTCTTCGAAACAGCTGTGTAGGTGCCAGAGCAGCTCCATCCACCGAATTCTGCAGTTTCTTCAAAACTGGAATACGCAATCTGGTCCGCCTTGGCATTGATGGCAAGCGCTGAAACAAGAGAACTTTTATTCGCCCAAACGAATGAGTGATCTACATTCTCAAGAGTTGTATATTCAAGAATGTTTCCAATTGCATTGTACTTTTTTATCAATATTTTCTGTCTTCCGTCTTCGTCTAACGCGGATAGCCAAGAGAAGCCATTGAAATCCGAATATACCTTGAGGGTCGTTTTTGTTGTGGAAAGTCCATTGCGGTTGGAGATTTGCAGAGGGATGTTGAGAATGTTTTTTGAATACAGATTGTTTGCCGCCGGCAATCGCTGCAACGTATATTGATATCCTTTCGACATTATCTCACCATTACTATTGACAAATTCTTCTGTGGCGAGCGTGTTATCAGGATAATAAGAGTAAGTAGTCTTTTTAGTCATTGTCGTGGCTCCCGAATACTCCTTTATTGTAGTTGAATCCAGTACGCTTTCTCCACTATACAATGGATAGTAAGCCGCAAGATGCTGAGGATAGGGATAGGGGAGACAGCCTGTACCGATTATATTTGCCTTGAAGAAGTAGTACCCTACATTCAGAATTTTCACTCCGTAATATGGGTCGTTCATAATATATCGATAGGAATTCTTCGTCGACTGCAATAGATTATCATCTCCATCATAGATTTCCACAAACTTCAACAAACCATTTTCAGGGTATGCCGGATTTTTTCGTGGGGGCAACGAAAGATTCTGAGGGGTATCATGCATTGATATATCTGGCGTGTTGGTAAAATAGGAAACAGTCTTTCCCAGAGATCCACCATTGCCTTCAACTTCCTGCTTCCTTACTTTGTCATATCCGATAAAATTCCCGGACCCCAACAATGAAGAGGAATACACGTTGTTGCCTTCAAGATATCTAACGTCATACGTATACTCCCACGTGGACGCATTCGGATTCGGATCGACAGACGCGGAGCCCGCTGGAATGACATCTTTTCGAAAATAACGGCCATAGAATTCCAGCGGATTCATCTTGCGACCACCTTCATAAACGTAAATTGTCTTACGCAGTGTTCGACCTGAAGAATTGGTAGTACGAACAGAATCAATGCGAAGACCCATCCCTTGAGTGATTTCATACTCAAAACTTCCCTGGGTGAAATTATGTAGCCCGAAATTGAATTTCGTCTTTCCACTGGTGGGATATGCTACTTCAATTAAAGTTGATGCTTTTGTAAATTGGAGATCCGGACGTCGATTATTCCCGTTATCGGCTAGAGGAAGATTTAAATGTATCGGGTTAGGAACAAAGGATACATTCGACGTCTTGCCATTATAGAATCCCCAATAGTCGGTGGCGAAACTGGTTTTTCTAGGCAAGTTAATAGCTGAATAAGTAAATTCATACGCAGGCGTTCCTTCCTGCTGAATTGAATTCAGCTTTAAACGATGGGTGAATTCTTTGGAGTCAAATGAACTATAGTATGGAACCCATTTAGCGACCTTGTCCGAAGCATTGCCATTCTCGTCCGAAACAAAATAGCTATAGTTGAAGTCAAATTTACTAATCAAGCGCGAAGCGCTTTTAACTGTTATAGAGTCGAGCTTTATCGCCCCAGCCTTGTCCAAGCGGGGGGACGTCTTAAAGTATATATCACCGAGCAGAAACTCAATACGAGTGAGATACGATTTTGCTGACGGATGAACTTCGTCGTATGAAACTCCCTCAATGGCCTGGTTGCTTAGATAAAGGTGTGAATTGTCTGTGAGCCGGTCAATTCGCGCACTATAATTGCATTCCGTGTCATAGAAGGAGTTATATCCGGACGAGTATATTGTTTTCGATTGGAATGATGGTAGATCTTTTATCGGGGATGTTTTATCCCAGTGAAAAACGACTGATCTATTCTTAGGACTGACTATTTTTGTCAAATGCCAAACCCGACTGACAATATTCTGTGCAAAGTTTTCTGACGCTTCCAGATAGCCAGAGTCGGAATAGCATATTTATGTCGTACTTCTTCAACTTCGTCGAAGAAATATTGAAAGCCATCCGGCGCGACTATCTTCCATGTCGAAGTTCCTCCGCTCTGAGCAATGATTTGAATTTTATAGTTCTTTTTATTCAGGACTACGAAACCACTTCCTTTGAAATTCCTGATGAATTCCAAGTAATGTCCGTGAAAATTAGCCTTGAATACATCAGGCTCGGAGTCTACATGATCTTCACCTGTTCCAGGCGCGTTGAACAGTTCTTGGAATCGAGAATTATAACTACCGTTAATAGGAGCATAATAATCCGTATAAACGATTAGATTATGAAGGGGTGCCTCCTTCGTTATCCCATTCGATATACCGAAGACGGGTGGATCGACGGCAACATAAGGATAGGGATGTCGTGTGGGGAAGACGGTTCTCGCAGGAACACCGTAAGCATAATAGTCAATCAGCAACTTCTGAAAGTCTCCAAGATCGTCGCGATCGTTCACGATTTGCGTGATATTTCCAACGTCCAGGTTCCACCCCAGACCTACCCAGCTTGCTTCCTCGCTAACGCGGATTCCTCCAGCATGGTACGATAGGCCAATTTCGAATTCGATGTCCCCCTCTTTTATTTGATATATGGGCACGGTGATGTTTGGAATACCGGTGTACATTGAGACGGGTATTTCACCATACTTTACGAATTGAAAAGAACTCGGCGGAATTGGGGTAAGATTAGGGATGTTGCTTTGCCCGAATGATGAATGAAAACCCGTACAAAGTAGGGTAATGAGTAGATGGATCAATAAGCAATTGTGTTGAACTTTTTTTTTTGAAATCATGATAACAGGTTCGTCTAAAATCTTGTGGTTACTTCTCTCCGCTACTATTGCCATTTGTATAGCATTTAGCTCGAAGCATCAGCGTTTTGCGAGAGAGGATGAAACAATTGAAAGTTGCTTTCGGGAACGGACAAAAGGCAATAAAAAACACGCCTTGGCAAACGAAAAATTCATTCGTTTCATAGGTAGCAGGGGTAAAAATGTTATTTCGCTTTGACGAATTTCTTAAAGCTCAAGTAAGGATCGATATCTTAACGATGCTCAAAGCATCACGACCTCGGGAGATGGGCTGAGTCCCGACCTGCAACCAGTATTTAACCACTAACTGAACTCTTTGGTAAAGGAATAGAAAAAAATTATCCTGACAAAATATTGTTGTCTGGAAAACCATACAAGTTTCCCAGTCAGGTAAAACGGTTTCCCAACGACACATCTAGTCACAAATAACATTTGAATTTGTTCGGACATTTTCAAACGATATCATAACAACGTCCTGTCTACCCTTGTTTATGTGTTTAAATGAGCTGAATTCCCGGCAGAAAATATCTATCTTACCTATTAGGCAACGATAGTCCATTCCCCTGAGATATAAAAATAATGAGAATTACGTGCAGCTACCTTACCACTATCAATGCGCCCCAAACATTCCAGATCGAGATAAGCTTTGGAATGATTTTTACTTAGAACAAACCAAATAACAAAGACAATAACAAATAGCGCGGCGAAGAAAACCAAGGCTATGCGATTCATATGAAACGAATTACTGGTGTCTCCCTTAATTCCCGATTTACGATACAAGAAACTCATAAACAGCATCACCGCCCAGAATCCAAATAATCCATACGAGAAAAAGCTTGATGCAACACACGCATCAACGCTCAAGACTTTGAACCAGCCTTGTGTCATCGCGTTGTCTCTGTTATAACGATTATTGTCGTGAACCTCAGGAAACCCCAGCTCCTGGCGCAAGTGTTCCGAAGGGTCACTTGTGCCTTTTCATGTTGGCAGTCTTCGGACTGCCCTTAAGTTGACTCATTGTGCCAACGATACTTCATTCAAAAAGATAAACGTACGTCTGAAGACTTACAACATTGTAGGTCCAAGTCTCTCCTCCCACGCACCAACGCTCAAGACTTGAACCAGCTCCTGGCGCAAGTGTTCCGAAGGGTCACTTGTGCCTTCCCATGTTGGCAGTCTTCGGACTGCCCTTAAATGAATGTTACTTCTATTAGTTTCTCTGGTAATCCAGCATAGTTAATTGCACTGCTATACAAATAATGTTCGGGTGATAATACTATTCCTGCTTCAACCGGATTGTTATGAATATAATCTAACCTTTGATCAATCATCTCATTTGTGGCAAGTTCGACAGGATGACTGTGTTGTTGCCAAAATTGATAACGGGTATTATTAGAATTACCTTTCCCTGCCCTCTCAAACAACCACAACAGCAAATCCTTCCTGCTCTCCTGCGGGTGAGCGCCAATGCATTCAATAAGTTTAACAGATGTAAATTTCTTGATGTCTCTTATTATGCCTTCAATATTATGGTTACCATTTCTGCCTATGATCATATGAACATGACTGCTCATAATACAATAAGCACACAGTTCTAACCCTTTATGCTGCTGACAATAATGCAGGCTTGCTAAAAACAGGTCTTTATATTCCCGTCTTATAAAAACATCCAGCCAGTAAACTACGGTGAACGTCACAAAATACAGCTTACGCTGATCCCTGATCTTATATTTACGACTCATTGTGCTAACGGTATCTTTCTTCAAAAAGATAAACGTAAGTCTGAAGACTTACAACATTGCAGGTCCAAGTCTCTCCACACACAAACCAACGCTCAAGACTTGAACCAGCTCCTGGCGCAAGGTGTTCCGAGGGCCACTTGTGCCGCTTTATGTTGGCAGTCTTCGGACTGCCCTTAAGTTGCCTCGTTGTGCTAACGATACTTCATTCAAAAAGATAAACGTAAATCTGAAGACTTCCACCATCATAGTTCCAAGTCTCTCCGCACACGCATCAACACTCAAGACTTTGAACCAGCCTTGTGCCATCGCGTTGTCTCTGTTATAACGATTATTGTCGTGAACTTAGGAAACCTGCAAGCTTCCCAGGTTGTCGCATCTGTCCCGTATTATCCAAATATTACCCCCTTTATCGGCACGCAGCAGCACCGCTAAAGCATAGTTACGCCTTAGTTCCGCCTTATCAACGCCTTATCAACGCCTTAGTTGAGCCTTCTCTAAGGATAAGGCTTAGCTATGGCGTCGGTATGCGTAATGGTCGGGGAAGATCTGTGTATCCTACCCATTTAAGAGCGCCTTTTTTCTAAAGCCTGACGCCTCTCCAGGACGAAGGACCGCGCATTTTGTCCCAAAGACCAAATGAAAGTTTCTCTGGGTCTCCTATGTTGCCCGTACTCATTCAAACGCGGGCCCTCAATAATTTCCGAATCTCTTTTTCTATCAGCACCTTTGCGTTTTAATGAAAGGGCCATGAGTGAAGAAAATGTGATTTCAGATGAGCAGGATGATGAATTATTCGAGCACCACCGTATCGTGGCAGACCCGAATCAGAGCCTTATCCGCATCGACAAGTTCCTCATGGACAGGCTGCCAAACGTAACGCGCACCAAGATCCAGGGTGGTATCCATGAAGGGTTTGTGAAAGTGAACGAGAAGCCGGTCAAGCCAAACTACCGTGTGCACCCCGAAGATGTAATCACGGTGGCATTCCCCGAACCTCCCAGGGATACCGATGTAGTGCCCGAGAACATCCCGCTCGATATCGTGTTTGAAGATGCGCATCTGCTCGTCATCAATAAACCTGCTGGCATGGTGGTCCATCCCGCGTACCAGAACTGGAGCGGAACAGTAGTCAATGCGTTGGCATACCATTTCCAGAACCTTCCCGAAATGGCGGGCAACGAAGGCAGACCCGGACTGGTTCATCGCATAGACAAAGACACTTCCGGATTGCTCGTCATTGCCAAAGATGAAGCAACACTAACAGGACTCGCAAAACAGTTTTTCGATCACACTATTGAAAGAAGATATCACGCGATCGTATGGGGAGTTCCCGAACCTTCGGAGGGCACCATCAACGTACCCGTTGGACGCAGCCTAAAAGACCGGCGTGTAACCGTCGCGTTTCCAGATGGTGATATGGGTCGCCACGCCGTAACGCATTACAAAGTATTATCCGACCTACGCTACGTGTCTCTTGTAGAATGCCGCCTTGAGACAGGAAGAACGCATCAGATCCGTGCGCACATGAAATATCTTGGCCACACTCTATTCAACGACGCAGTATACGGCGGTGACCAGATCCTGAAAGGAACCACTTTCAGTAAGTACAAGCAGTTTGTCGACAACTGTTTTAAAGTCCTCCCTCGTCAGGCATTACATGCAAAGACTTTGGGATTTGTCCATCCTGTCACCAAAGAGTTTCTCAAGTTTGATTCAGAGTTGCCTGCAGATATGCAGGAAGTTATTGCCAAGTGGGAAAATTATGTGAAGTTTAATTGAGAACGTCAGGGGTGCTCAAGCTTCTTCTTCCTACGATCTTCGATTATCGCCATGATCTGTGGACGATGATGATGGATGTGTTCGGCCAGAAATTGTAACGCCATATTAACATCCAACATGCCTGCTCGAGGGTGTTTGTAAATCTTCTTCCGAACATTTTCATCCGGGATACTATCCAGAAACTCGCGAAGCTCTACGCGCACAGCTTCCCATTGCCTGATCAGATCACCATACGACAACGGAGGGGGTGTTTGCTCAAGTAATTTGTTCGGCGCCTTGTAACGAAGGGGAATCCGTTGCGAAAGCTTAAGCAAAAAGAACTTTATCTGATCCAGAATTCCGGCATTCTTCAATTGATCCACTCCAAGGGATTTTTTCTTCATATAAGAAACCGATAGGCGCTCCGACGTGAGAATATGCGTGAGGATCTGGCTGATGGACCACTTCCCATCCGATGGCCGGTAATGATACGTGGTCGATGAAAGTGCAGAGACTTCCTTTAGAAGCAGTTTTGTATCGGATTGAAGCTTTTCAAGACTTTTAAGCAGTGTAGCATTCACAACACAAAGTAGATAACGCCTGAGCTAAAAACAAAGAAGCTGAATGCCTGATGGTGTGGTTCTGATAAAACTCCGCAGAGCAGCATGTACAATCACCTTTTGCCTGATGAGAAAATCTGCAGCTTCCGCGAAGACATCATCACTTTCGCGGGCAGCCAGCCAATAATTTCCCCGTCAGCCTCAATCTCAATCGGATGATCGGAGCTAAGCTGGACCTCAGTAGATTTGAAATATCTGACATGTTTGTGATTCACTTTCCTCCCCGCCTTCAGAGGTATCGACTGAAGAACAAAGTCTAACACCGACGCGGGACCACACGCAAATATGTTGAACACACCATCGTCGAAGACAGCATCTGGTGCAATGCAAAGTCCGTTGCCGTAATACTTTGCATTCGCCACAGCGAAAGACCTCACCCTATCCTCCCATTCCCATCCATCACCAAGTGCGATAACTTCTTTCGGTCGGTAGGAGAAAAATGTCCGGATAATACTTTGATAGTAGGCCGCAGCTGACCCAAAAGTCTTATTGCTGTTCAGCACCCGCCGTACTACAGCAGGGCCCATTCCGAGGTCAGCAACATTTACAAACAACCGCCTCACGTTGGCGGGCCCTCCCGGGTCCGATGCACAATGCAGTTCACCTACATCAATCGTCTGAACGGTTCTTTCTCTTAGCCGATCACACAATGCTTCAGGAGAATTATCAAGACCAAGAGACCGCGCAAAATCATTTCCACTTCCCAGAGGCAGCACAGCTAATGGTGGAACAGGTACGCCGCTATCTCCTGATAGTAGTCCATTCACTACCTGGTTCACCGTGCCATCACCACCTGCGGTAATGATTGCAGTCAGATTGTTTGATAAAAGAGATGCAGCGATTGAAGCTGCGTCATTGGCAGAGCGCGTTTCATTTACTTCGACATCGAAGTCGCGCTGCAGCCGTGGAAGGTATTGTTTGTAGAAACTATTCTTAGCCAGTGAAATGCCGTTGAGAACGACGCCTACTTTCACTTGCAGTTCTTTTTGATGTATGCTTTAGCTTCAGTAGATCCCAGCTCATCCGCCTTTCTAAAATCGAGGCATGCATCATATTTATTATTCATCGACACTTTCACTAATCCACGCTGGAAGTATGTCTCAGGATCGGAAGGGTAAAGCTCGATAGATGAAGTGTAATCTTCCGCAGCGCCGGTGAAGTCTTCTTTTTCAGTCCTGCTTAACGCTCTGTTGTCAAAATACACAGGGTTCGTATCATCCATTGAAATAGCTGTCGTAAAATCCGCGATAGCGCCATCGAAGTCTTCCAGATTGTACTTCACCATTCCCCGGAAATTATAAAGCTCAGGGTCTTCCTTATCAAGCTCTATCGCCTTGTTATAATCAGCAAGCGCGGCTTTGAAATCATCGATAGCCGTTTTGGCCAGCGCGCGGTTCTCATACTTTAGCGGATCTTTATCATCCAGTTTGATGGCAATGTCATAGTTCGCGATCGCCTGTTGAAAGTTGCTCAGCTTATGGAAAGCGACACCGCGATAGTTGTACAACGCAGGATCATTCTTATCAAGCTCGATAGCTTTGTTATAATCGTCGACGGCGGAGACGAACTCTCCCAGCTCAGCTTTTACCACACCACGGTTGAAGTACTTGTCGGCGTCGGCAGGCCCGAGGTCTATGGCCTTTGAGAAATCAAAGAAGGCTCCCTCGAGGTCTTCGCCTTCAAACTTCGCGAGACCACGGCTTGTATATGCGTCCACAAACTTCGCATTGAATTTGATGGCTTTGTCGTAGTCAGCGATGGCGCCCTCGATGTCACCCAGGGAGATCTTGGCCTCTCCCCGATAGTAATATGCATCGTACAACGTAGAGTCTATCTCCAGGGCAAAGTTGAAGTCGCCGATAGCTCCATAGAAATCTTCCAGGGCGGCTTTGGCTTGACCCCTTAGCACGAGGGCCTGCTTGTCCTTTGGATTAGCGCTGATCACGGATGAGAGCTCATTCCGCGCGCCCTTGAAATCCTGCGCCGCGTACTTCTTCTTCGCTGATTCATGTTGAGGGGTCTGTCCAAAGACCGAGAGCACAGGAAAGAGAAGTGCCAGAAATACCAGTTTCTTCATGCCTGCCAAGTTAAAAATAAAACAAAGAACCCGCTCATAATATTTTCCCGCGGCCTTTGCGTTATCCTCGTTATTTTGTGAAAGATAAAATGTTTATGAACAGACTCTTTCTTTGCGCTTCGCTGGTGTTATCCGGCTTTGTTGCCCTCGGTCAGGAACGTCCGTTACCCGACAAAATGGATTTCGAGGAATATGATCCTCCGTCATCGCTGGTAGTTCCCGAGCACCGGCTTACAAGGTCGAAGTTTCCTTTTGTCGATGTCCATAATCATCAGTTTAACATGACTGACCAGGACCTTACTGCGCTCACCAAACAGATGGATGAGTTGAATATGGCTGTGATGGTCAACCTGAGTGGTCGTGGCCGCGGAACGACGGAACATCTCGACCGTGCGCTGGCCAATGTAAAGCGAAGTAATCCAAAACGGTTTATCGTATTTACCAATATGGACTTCGCAGCCATTGACGATCCCGAATGGCAGTCGCGGATGGTGAAACAACTTGAAGACGATGTCAAGAAGGGTGCGAGCGGACTGAAGATCTACAAGAGCCTTGGAATGTTTAACCAGGACAAGAGCGGGAACCGGATAAAGATCAACGACCCCCGGCTTGATCCTATCTGGAAGAAATGCGGCGAGCTGAGGATTCCGGTCCTTATTCACGCCGCGGAACCTAAACACTTCTGGCAGCCTATTGACAAGAACAATGAACGATGGCTGGAGTTGAAGCTGCATCCCGGCCGCAGACACGACAATGATCCTGTTTCATGGGAGACGATCATCGCCGAGCAACATGATATATTCCGTAAACATCCAAAGACCATTTTCATCAATGCGCACCTTGGATGGTATGGCAATGACCTGAAGAAGTTGGGATCCCTCCTTGATCAGTTTCCAAACATGTACACAGAGATTGGGGCGGTCATCGCAGAGCTTGGACGTCAACCGCGAACTGCGCGCGAGTTCATGATCAAGTATCAGGATCGTGTGATGTTTGGTAAAGACTCATGGGTGCCCGGTGAATATGAAACATATTTCCGCGTGCTTGAAACTGCTGATGAGTACTTCCCTTATCACAAGCGTTATCATGCATTCTGGAGAATGTACGGTCTTGATCTGCCGGACGACGTTCTCAAGAAAATCTACTACAAGAACGCCCTTAAGATCATTCCTAACATTGACGCATCTATCTTTCCAAAATAGATAGCAAAGTATTGGCGGCATCTTGCTTGCCGATGCGGAGTGCATTTCAGACTTTTGATTTTGTCCCTTACGGGGATGGGGGAAATCTTTTATCAAATAGCCATGACTCAAAAAGCACAGATAATAAACGAAGTGATAAGGACACGCCGGTCCATCTTCCAGAATCAATACAGTGGTGAAAAGGTGGCGGATGAAGTCATCGAAGCGATGATCGAGAATGCTAACTGGGCGCCTACCCATAAATTGACCGAGCCCTGGCGATTCATCGTATTCACAGGAGCCGGATTGGAGCAACTTGCGCAGGGTCAGGCGCAGTTGTATAAGCAGGTTACCGAGGCTGACGGGACGTTCAAGCAAGAGCGTTACGACAACCTTTTGAACAAGCCTCGGCTTTCGTCGCATATCATTGCCGTTGCGATGAAGCGTGATGAGAAGAAGAGTGTTCCGGAGATGGAAGAGCTTGGCGCCGTTTATTGTGCGGTGCAAAACATGCTTCTTACGGCCGCTGCTTATGATGTGGGATGTTATCTCAGCACTGGAGGCATCACCTACTTTGATGAATCACGTTCGTTGTTTGGACTTGGACCTGACGATAAGCTTATCGGATTCCTGCATGTAGGAATGATGAAGGGTGATTTGCCCGCGGGACGACGAAAGCCTGTCAGCGAAAAGGTCAACTGGGTAAGATAGCTGCATCCTGCTCTTCAACGCCTACAGCATCCGTTGTGAGAGGGTAGACTGTTGTTAGCAGACCTT
>JAEYXN010000301.1 GCA_023431285.1 Bacteroidota bacterium | reverse complement strand
TGTAAACAGTAGACTTCTCAAGAATACACTGACCCAACAAACCTTCGCCCAATCCAACACGTGCTTCAAGATGCTTTTTTCGATTGTATGCGTAACACGCAATCATCTCCAGGTGCACGTCAGATGGGTTTTCATCATTCAGTATGAAGAGCGATCCCTGGTTCGAATCGGTGTATTTTACGATGTTGGTGATAATAACCTGCCCGAGTTCTTTCAGGTTGTCATTATTCGAACGAAGAATGTCAACGAATTTCGCCAATCCTTCTGTCGACCAGTTGCGTTTCTTTTCATCATCGGCGATTTTTTTCATCTGATTGCGCATGCTGAGCAATGAAGTGCTTAGCGCGTCTTCATCGTCCTCTGTCTGGATGAGGTGATCTCCGGAAAGATTCCCGCTCTCTATTTGTTTGATGAAAGTTCTTGCCGAGTTGATCTGGCCCTCCAGACTATCGATCGTCTTTCTCAGCTCACTGATCTTACTGTTTTTTACAACGCGGTAGGGAAGGAGGTTTCTTCTGATTTTCATACTGATCGTAGAATTAGCATTCGTGTATTTTCGAATGAATGCGAAATAACGTTCGATTCGGCTTCCTCCCCTGAGAAAGTTGTTACGCTGTGTACTGGAGCAAGTTTTTGATGGAATTGACCGATTTTCATAAAAGACATCGTGGGTTTGATACGATAAATTTCTCCTGCGGGATTAAGTGGCCCGGCTTAGCCAGCGGATAGTCAGTACGTTATGAACCTGTTACCGGAATTTAAAGGGTGAATGAATGTTTAAGAATTAAAATTTCCGCTAACAAAATTTTCTAGATGGCATGTGGGATCTTTCCTCCTGATAATTAGGCCCTTCGCTTCTATTCTTTCAGATTCTTTTACCGGCTTTCAGAAAACTGCAGATTTCTTTGCGGGTTTGTTTTGTGCATATGTTCAGACATACTATCTTAGCAAACGATTGCTTCGGCCTAAATCAATCCTATGTATTACAGAATATTCTCAATTCTACTGGTTCTGGCACCTCTTACCTCGATCGCCGGACCCGATAACATCGCCCCAAAAGCTACTGTCAGGGCATCCTCATCCCTCAATAGTAACTTTTCTCCAGTTAAAGTTACCGACGGCCTGATACGCATGGATGGAATCGGAGAGTGGGCCTGTGAAGGACAAACCACCGAGTGGGGATATGTCCGTTTTCCATGGATTGAATTAAGATGGAAGGAGCCTCACACGATCAACCGAATTGTTTTATTCGACAGGCCTTCACTCAAGGAACATATCGCGGGTGGGAAGTTACTATTCAGCGATGGCTCGTCTGTTTCTGTCAATCAGATTCCCAACAATGGCGAGGGGAAGGCCATTGTCTTTGAACCTAAGAAAGTTGAATGGGTTCGGTTCATCACCATAGATGGCAAAGGAAGCGATCTCGGATTTTCTGAAATTGAAGTCTACCCGTCATTCGATGAATTCACCGACTACGTTGGTATGGTCGATCCTTATATTGAAACCAATCGCGGTCGATATTTCTTTTTCGTAACCGGAAACCGTCCGTTCGGAATGGCCAGTGCCGCGCCGCACACGAGAAACAAAAATCAAAACGGTGGTGGATATAATTACAATGAACAACACATCCTTGGATTTAATCAGATCCATTGCTGGATGTTATCAGGAGTTGAGGTAATGCCCGCTACCATGCAGGTTAATCCTTCTTTTGGTGAGGAAGCATGGAAGTCACGGTTTTCCCACGACGAGGAAATTGTACAACCTGGCTATCAACGCGTCTATCTGCAGGATCCGGATACGTGGGTTGAGCTTACGTCAACGGACAGGGTAGCGTTCTATCGGTATCGCTATACGAAGGCTATGCAGACACAGATCCTTACAAATCTTGGTGGATATGTCGGCAATTCAACCATGGTGGATGCGGATGTAAAGAAAGTAAGCAATAAAGAGTTTGAAGGATCTGTCAGTACTGTTAAACGGTTCTGGGGCGGGCCCGAAGATGTGAAAGTCTTTTACGTGATCCAGTTCGACAAGCCCTACAAGCAACTTAACGCATGGAAAGGCGCGCAACAGATGAAGGACGTCTCGAATGTTGCCGGGGATAGTGTTGGGGTGTCTGCGATCTATGACGTGAAAGCGGGTGATGTTATTCAGATGAAGATCGGTCTTTCGTATACGAGTATTGAAAATGCCAGGAACAACCTCCAGGCAGAATGTACTACCTGGAATTTTGATGAGGTAAAAGATGATTCACGCCGCATCTGGAATGAGTGGCTTGGGAAAATACATGTCGATGGAGGCCGCACTGACCAGCGTGTGAAATTCTATACAGATCTGTGGCACGTGCTCATGGGACGTCACAAGATCAATGATGTCTCTGGAGATTATCCCGACAGGACTCAGGGTAAGAGGAAAGGCACTTTCACCGATGCCATCTTCAAAGTACGGACATTACCGAAGGATGAAAATGGAAATCTTAAGCACCATATGTACAACTCCGATGCTTTCTGGCTCTCTCAATGGAACCTGAATGTATTGTGGGGACTGGCGTGGCCTTCCGTTCAGGATGAAATGTCGGCGTCGCTGCTTACGTATGCCGACAACGGAAAGCTTCTTCCCCGCGGGCCAAGTGGCGGCGGATACTCCTATATCATGACGAGCTGTCCGGCAAGCATGCTCGTGGTCAGCACCTTTATGAAGGGAATGCTTACCAAATCAGATCCGAATCATGCGTTTGATATCCTGAAACAAAACCATCTTCCGGGTGGAATGCTGGGCAGTCCGGAGGACATTGAGTTCTACACCAGGAACGGCTACTGGCAGGATAACGTCGGAATTACAGTAGAGGCTGCGTTGCAAGACTGGGCTATCGCTCAGATGGCGAACAAGCTGGGACGCCAGAAGGATTATCGCTTCTTTAATAAACGTTCCCAGGGATGGACTAAATGTTTTCATCCTGAGTGGAAGCTGCTCTTCCCTTTGAACAAGAAAGGCAATTTTCTTCACAACGATCCCCTTAGTGGAGAGGGCTGGGTTGAAGCCAATGCATGGCAAGGCACTTTCGGGATTTCACACGGTATCCCTGAACTCGCACGTCTGATGGGAGGAAATGATTCCCTTTGCGCGAAACTGAATTATTCTTTCGAACAGGCACGCAGCAGCGACTTTGTCTTTGCATACAACGAAGGTTACGTCAGCTATGCTAATCAACCGGGATGTTCGAATGCGCACGTGTTCAGCCACGCAGGAAAGCCATGGCTTACACAGTACTGGGTGAGACGTGTGAAAGAACAAGCTTATGGAGGCACAACGCCTGACCTGGGGTACGGCGGACATGATGAAGATCAGGGACAAATGGGAGGGACCAGCGCTCTGATGGCGATCGGACTGTTCAGCCTTAACGGCAATACATCGATGGAGCCTTCTTATGAGATAACAAGTCCGATATTCGACAAGGTCACCATCACCCTTGATCCCAGGTATTACAAAGGAAAGACGTTTACGATCACAACGCACAATAACTCTGACGAGAACGTCTACATTCAGAAGGCTACACTGAACGGGAAAGCTCAAAACCGTTTCTGGTTCCCTCACATAGAGTATGCTGAAGGAGGAGAGCTTGAGATCTGGCTGGGTGACAAACCTTTCGAACAATGGGGAACCGCTAAATAAGTCTCATGAAAAAACATTTCATCCTTGTTATTGCTATCCTTTCCGTGACGTCTGCCGTTGCGCAGTCTCCGGCTTATAAAGACGAGGTTTTTACAGAGTACTTTCGCCGGACTTCGGAATGGGTTGCTTCCGACGGTAGTATATCGGTTCCGTTGCCTGAAGGAAAAACTCTTTGGCTCATGGGCGACAGTCATATTGATGGCTATATCGCCGGGGATACAACCATCCCGTGTCTGTTCCAGGTAAGAAACGCTATTCTCGTTCAAGACCTTCGTGAGCCTTCTTCGATCACTACTATTCTGGATAAAACACAGACGGGAGTAAACAGGACGCCGGTCAAATTGAGTGTGAACAGTCAGACTTATCTCTGGCCCGGGCACGGCTACGCTAAAAAGGATAGCGCTATTGTTTTCTGGCAGGGTTACGAAGGTGCAGGAATGACACACACCACTAACTATGTATCGAAGATATACACGAAGAACATGACGGATGCTTCTTCGATAAAGAAACTGATTCCGCTTCCCATTCCCGCTGAATATGAATTTGGAAACGCAGTGGTCGTTGATTCCGTGCGAAGCTATGTTTACTTCTACGGCATGAAGTCGGACTGGATCATCTTTCGTCCTTATGTAGCGAGGATCCCTTTTGGAAGAGATGTTACCGGTCAATGGGAATTTTTTGATGGCACATCGTGGTCGGACGATGTAAACACTTCTGCTCAGCTGATGGGGGATCTCAATCATTATGTCTCTCCAAGTTTCAGCGTGATCAAGCTTCAGGATAAATACTATATGATTTCCCAGGATATAGGGTTTCTGACGTGTGGACTTGGACGGGACATCTATTCATGGGAAAGCGATAGCCCGGAAGGTCCGTTCACAAACAAGAAGCTGATTTATACAATAGAGGATAAGTACAGAGGTGAATACATGATTACCTACAATGCAACTGCTCATCCTGAGTTTATAAAGAATAATGAACTGCTTGTTTCCTATAATGTAAACAGAACGTGCACGGATTATTGCGCGAACGCATTTGCGGATCGTTACAATGCCGACATGTACCGGCCCAAGTTTGTGCGGGTTCCATTGGTTTATATTGACCCAACCCTTAATGTTCCCGACCCAGTTTTTCCGGACCCCGTTACCAGTATCGACCAGGTTGAAACTTCAGTGAAGATCTATCCAAACCCCGCATCGAAAGTGATTACAATAGAAATGGAGAGGGGATCGGGTTCGCGTACTATTGCGGTGACGGATAATATGGGGAAACTGGTGTTATCAAAGGTTACGAACCAACTCAAAGAATCCATTAGCGTGGAAAAACCGGGTGTTTATCAGGTTACCATTACGGAGCGTCAAAAGGTCAGAACTGTCCGGCGGATTGTCATTTTGTAAGTTTTACACATTAAAAAGGTCTATTGGTAAAATAATGAGTGTATTCGTTTTCATATCGCGTTTTTTTCTCCATTTTTGATTTGTCCATATGTTCATACATAAGAGGCCCAAACACTAAACACAAAACTATTTCTCTATGATCAGCAAATTACACCGCTGCGCATGGCTTCTCCTGCTAACCACTATGATAACGTCATCGGTGCTTGCAACAAACCATGCAGTTCCTGTTCTTCAGCAGCGCGTGATCACGGGTAAAGTGACCACGTCGAACAATGAAGATCTTCCAGGAGTGAACATTATTATTAAAGGCACCACCGTTGGTACGGTTACCGATGTGTCGGGATCTTACAGCATCAGCGTCCCGAACGATGACGTAGTGCTGGTATTCTCCTTTATCGGCTTTGCCGAACAGGAAGTTACCGTGGGCTCACGATCCGTTATTAACATCGTGCTGGAACCAACAGTCGAAAGTCTCTCAGAAGTTGTAGTTATCGGTTATGGGGAGATTAAGAAGTCTGACCTGACTGGCTCAGTTTCTTCTGTAAAAGCCAGTGAGCTTCGCGCAATCCCGACTACATCATTTGATCAGGCGCTACAGGGACGCGCTGCCGGTGTGCAGGTCTCCCAGACATCTGGTCAGCCTGGAGCAGAAGCATCAATCCGTATCAGGGGGATCAGTTCGATATCCGCAGGCAATGAACCTCTTTATGTAATTGATGGAATGCTCGTGAACAGCAGTAGCGGTGACGTTACGCCGGGTGGTGTTTCCGGTCCGCGTATCGGTCCTCTTTCTGCGCTCAATCCGAACGATATTGAATCTATTGAAATTCTGAAAGATGCATCTGCCACGGCAATTTATGGATCACGCGGCGCTAATGGTGTAATCCTCATCACCACAAGACGCGGTAAACAAGGAACATCCGCTATCGACTTTGAAGCCTACTACGGATTCCAGGAAGTTACTAAGAAGCTTGACATTCTCAACGCAGGCCAGTTCGGTGAATTCGTAAATGAAGCACGTATTAACGCAGGACAACTCCCTGCCTATGTGAATCCACAAAATCTCGGTGTCGGCACAGACTGGCAGGAAGAGATCTTCCGCGTCGCACCCATCCAAAGTTATCAGTTGTCGTTCTCAGGAGGGAACGACAAAACACAATACGCTATCTCCGGTGGAATCTTTGACCAGGATGGTATTGTGATCAATACTGATTTCAAACGCTACTCATTCCGTACAAACATCACTACTCAGCTGAATAAGAGAATGAGTATCGGGACGAATTTCACTGTGGCTAAGACTGTGGGCACGACTGCAAACACCGGGCTCCAGTTTATCGCTCCCGGTGTGATCGGCGGAGCACTCACCATGAACCCTATTCTGCCTGTACGGGATCCTAACGAACGGGGAGGCTACACGTACGAAAACGTCATCGGTGGTGGTCCCGTTGTGGTTGGTTCCGTGGCCGCAAACCCGGTTGCAGAGCTCATGGATACCGACGCACTTAGTACCAGCTCTCGGGCTATCGGAAGTATGTATGCCACTTATAAGCTTCTCGACGGACTTGTATTCAAAACATCCCTTGGTATTGACGCCGTAGTCGCGCGTGATCGCAGCTTTCAACCTTCATGGCTAAGGGCTTCCAGAAGTGTGAACGGTATCGCAGGAATCTCAACACTCGAAGCGATGACCTGGTTGAATGAGAACACATTGACTTATGATAAGCGATTAAGAACTAACGATCACCTCAACGTGGTTGTTGGATTTACCAGTCAGGAATTTGAAAACGAATCTTTGTCAGCGCTTGCTTTTGGTGCCAGCGATCAACTCGGGTATCACAGACTGAGCCTTGCAACGGATCCTCAGAGTCCTTCGAACGGTGAGTCTCGCTGGAGTATGATCTCATACCTGGGTCGTGCTCAGTATTCTTTGAATGAAAAGTATCTGTTTACATTAACAGGTAGGGTAGACGGTTCGTCCAAATTCTCTGCTGACAACAAGTACTCTTTCTTCCCATCAGCAGCGGCCGCGTGGCGTCTCTCGGAAGAGTCGTTCATGGACAATGTTACTTTCGTATCTGACCTGAAGCTTAAGGCCTCTGTCGGTGTGATCGGTAACCAGGCCATCGGTCCTTATGCGTCGCTTCCTTTGGTGGCATCATACGGACAGGGAGTCTTCAATAATGGTCCTAACAGCATCTCCTATACAGCGAGTCAGCCGCAGTCATATAACAACCCTGGTTTAAAGTGGGAAACCACGCGTACAATCAATGCTGGTTTTGACGCTGCATTCCTGGAAGGAAGAGTTCAGCTTACTGCTGAGTACTATCAGAAGTACACATATGATCTGTTGCTTTCAACTCCTATCGCGAGTACAACCGGATTTGAGCAGACGCTGCTGAACGTAGGAAATGTGGAGAACAATGGATTTGATCTTGAGATCACTTCCGTGAATACCGCTGCGACAAGAGCCCTGCAGTGGAACACATCGTTCAACTTGTCTACTGTAAGGAACAAGGTTACTAAGCTGGCTACGGAAAACGATGTTCAACTCGGATCAGGTCTCATTCTTCGTGAAGGAGAATCTATCGGAACATTCTACGGATATCAGTTCGATGGAATCTTCCAGACAGATGCAGAGGCCAGCGGAAGCGCAGTGTTTGCGAATCAGGTGTCAGGACCGGGAATGGCTCGCGCTGGTGACCGCAGATACAGGGACGTGGAACAGGATGGTGTGATCGATGAGATGGACAGAACGATCATTGGAAATGCGCTTCCTGATTTTACCTGGGGATTGAATAACACCCTCAACTACAAGAATTTTACGCTTAGCTTCTTCATTCAGGCATCTCATGGAAATGATATGATCAACCTAAACCAGTGGTTCCTGGAAGACATGACAGCTATTCACAACGTATCGACTGATGCGTGGCTTAATCGCTGGACTCCGGAGAATCCTTCAAACGACTATCCTCGTGTATTGGCAAACAGAACAACTGACGTAGGAACGATCTCTTCAAAATTCATCGAAGATGCTTCGTATGTCCGTCTGAAGAATGTGACACTCGGTTATAACCTGCCTTCAAGCATTCTGCAGACTATTAAGATGAGGACATGTCGCGTATATGCAAGCGCGACAAACCTTTTCACGATTACAAACTACAAAGGGTACGATCCTGAGGGAAGTAGCCACGGTACCGCTACTGCTTATCCCGGTGTGGATCAGGGACGGTATCCTTTGACTAAGACCTATACATTCGGAATAAACATTGGTTTCTAAACCCAGGCGAACAATGAAAACCATTATAAAAAATATCAAATTCCATGGGACGCTTCTGGTCCTTGGACTAATGATGCAATCGTGCAGTGATTTTCTGCAGGAGGATCCTAAAGACAGGATTGCAGTGTCAAACTACTATACGACAGAGGAAGCTGCTATTTCTGCGGTCAACTCAATCTATGGCCACCTTAACGGACAGAGTGGCGATACCTTCGGTGGTGTGTACTTCGGTGGGATCTGGGTAGCGCCGGGACTTGCGTCTGATGAAATGCTAAACCTTCAGGCGGGCTCACCTGATCAGGATCAGCTTTCTTCTTTCAGCTGGACACCTGAGAATGGTATGCTTTACGAAATATGGAAACAGCATTACAAGGCGATCACACTTTCGAACATCGCTATCTCCCGTATCCCGGCTATCGATATGAACGCAAATACCAGAGCGCGTCTGGTAAACGAAGCGAAGTTTCTCAGGGGGCTTCTTTACTTCAATCTTGTAAGGATGTTTGGAAGCATTCCACTTTTGGTAAATGAGGTTGAGCCTCCAACACCGCCTGTCGCCTCTGTCGATGATATTTATGCGCAGATCATTTCTGACCTCCAGGCTGCTGAAGCTCTGCCGGCGGAACAACCTGAAGGAAGAGGAAAAGCTACTTCGGGTGCAGCGAAATCAATTCTCGCAAAGGTATACTTGACGAGAGGTGAGTATGAAAGCGCAAAGACCAAACTGGAGGAAGTGATCTCTTCAAACCAGTACGAGCTTTGGGAGGATTTCGTTGATATTTTCAAGATCGCGAACCGCGGTATGAAAGAAGCTGTGTTCTCCGTTGGTTTTGGTACTAACGGTGGCAAGCTCATCTTTTGGGAGATGTCTCAGATGCACGTTCGTCTTCTCCCTCCAGAGCTTACAGCAGCGGGTGCGACCACCAACACATTGGGATGGACAGGACCGACAAACGATCTCGTGGATAGCTACCTTCCACAGGATGAAAGAAGAAATGCAACTGTGTTCAATTCTTTCAATGAAACTGCGCACGGCAATACATACAACGTTTCTTTCAGCAGATACTATTTCAGAAAGTACTGGGATACTACAGATCCGGAAGAGTTCACTGCATCAACAACGGCTGAGAATGATTTCCCTGTGATCCGTTATGCCGATGTGCTTCTGATGTATGCAGAGGCGTTGAATGAACTTGGAGACAGTGATGGCGCGCATGATGCCATCAATGAAGTTCGCCTGAGAGCGGGTCTGACAGAAGTGAGCGGATTGAATCAACAGGACTTCCGTGACGTGCTTCTTGAAGAACGTAAACTTGAGTTCGCAGCGGAAGGACATCGTTGGTTTGACCTGGCACGTTTTGGCAAGCTGGAGCAGGCTGTTCCACAAGCGAAACCAGGTATAACACCTCAGTCTAAACATTACCTGTTCCCGATCCCTCAACGCGAGAGAGACCTGAACTCTAACTTACCACAAAACGATTTCTGACGGATCTTTCAATAGAACGCTTATGAAAAACTTAACAAAACATCTCGTCATACCAGTGCTTACCTTTCTGGCAGCGCTGACGATACTTTCGTGCGAGGACAGCTTTGATAATGATACATATGCTGACGACCTTGCTATTCCGATTACGGTAGCCGATACATCCATCAAGGCACCTGGAAGAGGACAATATAAGATGCGTCTCCTCTCGGGTGATGTGGTTAATGCAAAGCTCGATCTCTCCAGTGTTCAACCTGTTTCCTCTCTGCTCATTCGTAAGACGCGCAATGGCGCGGCAGACGTTTCATTTGGTACGAACGGATCGGTTACAGTAACTTCAGGGCTTACGGATGCCTATGAGTTTAACTATGAAACTCAGGTGGAGGATATCGATCAGTTGGTCGGATTTACTTTTGAAGCAACAGGAAGCAATGGCGCTGTCGTGGCCAGTGACCTTACGTTAATCGTAACGCTTTCACCACGTGATAACATTCCGCAGAAGCGTTGGGCATGGACATCCAAGATCTGGGTGGATGCCGGTAATGTTGAGGATCTCAAAGAATGTGAGAAAGACAACTACTGGCTGTTCAATGCTGATGGCACCATGGGTGTCGGCTACGGTACGGATACCGGTGCCGGAGACTGTTTGTTCGATGGATTTAACATTTATCTCTCCTGGGAGTTGTCGGAGGATGGACAGACTTTTACAACAACACGGTCCGGACTTTTTGATCCTACGATAGTTACAGAGGTTTATCGAGTGAAGAGTCTCACTACGGAGAAGATGCTGCTTGAGATTGACCTCGACCTTACAGTGTTTGGGTTGACTGCAGAAGAGACTTTCATTTATGAATACACAGCATTGCCTAAATAAAGAATGAGAATTTATAGATGTTGTTTTGTGCCGCGGGCAGTTCGTTACTCTGTTCTTTGTGCACTCACCCTTGCGGTGATGTCATGCGGAGTTTCCCGAACAGAGGAGAATGCGTCCGCCGATAAGCCCGTCACGTTTAAAGTGGAGCCTGCACCTGAATGGACAGCGCTCTTCAATCGTGGTGATGGCTGGTTTGGCGGTGATGGAATATTTGCCATTCCGTTAAACGGGGTTGACGCCGGTGAGTCTGATAGTGTATTGTTCGTGTTCAGCGATACAATGTTCGGTCAGATAGAAAACGGAACGCTTAAGCCGGGTTACACGATGGTTAATAATTCCATCATGTATCTGAAAGGGGAAACGCCTGCCGCGGAGAACGCTTCGTTCCTGGTGAATGAGTCTAAGGGAGAGCCTCATACACTCTTTATTCCCACAACTGCGAAGCGCGGGAAGGATGATTATTATTGGCTGGGAGACGGCTTCGTCAACGGTACGGCTGATGGAACGATGTATATCTTCGCTTACCGTATCCGGAACACGGATGATGGTTCTGACTTTCCTTTCATGGAAGTTGGAAACAACGTCATAGCGATTCCGAAGGGAAGTAAATATCCATTCGCGGATCACCGTCAGCTGGATCTTCCATTCTCTGAAGAGAATGACTCTCTGGCTACTTCATTTGGGGTAGGCGTTTTGTCGGACAAGGAATCAGAGGATGGCTTTGTTTACGTGTATGGCGTCCGTGGGAAATCCAAGGAGCTTGTTGCCGCGAGAGTAAAAGCTGATAAGTTTGAAGACTTCACGAGCTGGGAGTTCCTTGCTTCTGAAGGATGGCAAAGGGATGCTCATCTTGCAATCGCTCTTTCCGACAGTGTTTCCAATGAGTTGAGTGTGTCACCAATGGGTGATGGCAAATATGCATTGATCTATCAGTACGGTGGATTGCTCCCAACCATCTACATGCAGGTCGGTCCTTCTCCTGTCGGGCCGTTTGGGGAGAGAATGAAGGTGTGGAACACGGCCGATGATATCACCGAACCAGAACTCTTCACCTACAACGCCAAAGCGCATCCGGCAATCTCCAGGCCCGGAGAGCTTCTGGTGAGCTACAATGTAAACAGTTTTAAGTTCCATGACGTGATTGAGAAGATGCCTAACTTATACAGGCCACGCTTCGTCAGGATCGTCTTTACAGAAAAGCAATAATATCAGGATGAGTACAATTGAATCTGCCAGCGAAGGTATTGCCTCGGGCGCGAGCAAAGGGTTTGTGCTGAAGGTGTCTGTGGTTGCTGCGCTGGGTGGTCTTCTCTTCGGTTACGACACAGCAGTTATTTCAGGGGTGATCGGTTTCCTCGAAACCAGGTTTGAACTGAGCCCTGCCATGGTAGGCTGGGCGGCAAGTAGTGCCATCTGGGGATGTGTGCTGGGTGCGATGTTCGCCGGATACCTCAGTGATGCCATAGGAAGAAAGAAGGTCCTGATCATTACCGCGGTACTGTTCTTCATATCATCTCTCGGGGCTGCAATTCCGACAACGCTGACACAGTTTGTTATAGCGCGGTTCATCGGTGGTGTAGGGATCGGTGCTGCTTCAATGCTGTCGCCGCTCTATATTTCTGAAATCGCGCCTGCAAAGATCCGCGGGACACTGGTGAGTCTTTATCAGCTCGCCATTGTGATCGGGATCAATCTGATCTACTTCGTAAACTTCAGAATTGCGGCTCAGGGAGACACAGCCTGGAATGTCGACACCGGATGGCGATACATGATCGGATCGGGAATGATTCCCGCCTTGTTATTCCTTGTGCTTCTCTTTCTGGTTCCTGAGAGCCCACGCTGGCTTATCAAGAAGAACCGCGATGCTGAGGCGCTTGATACTCTCCAGAAAGTAAATGGTACCAGCGAAGCCAAAGTCCTTGCCAATGAGATTCGGTCTGCGCTAACGCATGAGTCCGGTACTATTGGAGAACTCTTCGGGTCTGGTCTGCGCATAGCTCTGGTCGTTGGTGTCGTGCTTGCATTGTTTTCACAGATCACAGGGATAAACGCCATCATCTATTTTGCTCCGGAAATTTTCAAGAGCATTGGCTTCGGAGAGGAGTCCGCTTTCCTGCAGACGTTCATCATCGGAATAATTAATACACTGTTCACGTTTGTCGCTATCTGGCTGATTGACCGTGCAGGAAGAAAGACACTTCTGCTATGGGGTGTCTCTGGTATGATCATTTGCCTGTTGGGTGCTGCGATCTGTTTCCAGTTCAGCATCACCGGAGGTCCGTGGTTGCTCATCTTTATCTTTGGGTTTATTGCGTGTTTTGCTTCATCCCTTGGGCCTATTCCATGGGTGATCATGAGCGAAATTTTCCCGACGAAAACAAGAGGACTGGCGATGTCGTTTTGCACTATCGTTCTTTGGATAGGCGTGATCTTCATTACGCAGTTTACGCCAATGCTTCTTCAGAGCGCTGGAGGTGCAGCGACGTTCGGCATCTTCACTATCAACTCCATCTTCCTCCTTGCCTTCATCTGGTACCGGATACCGGAAACAAAGCAAAAAACCCTGGAGGAGATCGAGCAAAGCTGGAAACGAAAATAAGTAATGAAAAGAACAAGACGTAATGCAGGTTGATATTGGTATAGACATGGGTGGCACCCGCATTAAAGTGGGACTTGTACGAGAGGGTAAACTTGTCGCTACCAAAACAGTCGCCGCCGACGCGCACGAAACGCTTTCAGCCAGACTTGAAACGCTGGCTATTGAGATCAATTCATTATTGACTTCTAACAACGCTACGGCTAGTGGGGTAGGGATTGCTTTCCCTGGAATTGTTGATCCGGAAAGACTGAAAATTCTTTCGCGCTATGTGAAGTTCCCTGACGCCGATGGGATTGATCTCCGAAGCTGGGCCATGCGTCATTGGGGAGTAGGGGCCGCGTTGGAGAACGATGCGCGTGCTGCACTCCTCGGAGAATGGCAGTTTGGAGTTGGCAAGAACTGTAAGGATCTCGTGCTGGTTACTCTTGGTACAGGGGTAGGCTCCGCGGTACTGCTTAACGGAAATGTTCTGCGGGGAAGAAATTTTATCGCCGGGAATCTTGGTGGACATCTGTCGATCAATCTCCATGGCCGTGAATGCAATTGCGGTCATACCGGGTGCGTCGAATCCGAAGCTTCTACATGGGCGCTGGAAGATCTTGTCAAGAGCTCGCCTGAGTTTCAAACGAGTCTGTTGAAAGGGAAAGAGAAAATTGATTTCAATGCGGTATTCGACTGCGCAAAAAATGAGGATGCATTGGCATTGGAAGTCAAGGAGAATTGTCTCAAAGCCTGGTCTCTGGGAATCATTAATCTCATACTTAGTTATGATCCGGAACGCGTGATCATAGGAGGAGGTATTATGAACAGCAAAGACCTGGTAATTCCCTATGTAAGGGAAATGATAAGTAAGAATACCTGGATTAATAGTGGTGAAGTGGAATTGGTTGCAGCAGAACAGATAGAGTTTGCTGCGATCCTGGGAATGAATTATATGCTGGCGCAGGCGCGTCAAAAGAAATAAGAACAATGAGATCAAATTATAATAAACATCCATACATAGAAGTAAGTAAGCAGGCAGAGAAATGCAGTACCGGATGGACGAGCATTTGCAACAGGTTGAATGAACATATTGCGACCCTGGGTGAGAAACGTGTGCTGGTGGTGATTGATTGTTACCATGGCGTTTTACATGATGAGTCGGAGGAAGCATTTAAAAAGTCTTTGAAGTATGACAGCTTCATCAATGTTACGAAAGCATTTAAGTCGCCCGAGGAAGTAAAGGCAATGGTTTTTCCTGATGTCACAGACGACAGGATTTTCGGTTTTGTAACGAAGCTGACCATTGATTCATGGTTCGATGAGAAGAAGGTATCTGAGATGCGTGACACTGCGAGTCGACAACAAGGAGTCATTGTCGCTTACGGCGAAGGTGCAGCGCATGTTTTTCCTCAGTCAGATGCCGTTGTTTATCTGGATATGGCGAGGTGGGAGATTCAATTGCGGATGCGTCGTAAGCTGGTGGATAACCTGGGAGAGAAGAACCGCAATGAAGAGTTTCCAAGATTGTACAAGCAGGCTTTCTTTGTTGATTGGCGCGTGCTTGATGCTCATAAGGTGTCCACTATGGATAAATGGGATTTTCTGGTTGATACAAACAAAGCAGGAAGTCCAAAGATGGTACGCGGCGCAGATGTTTTGTCTGCGATTCAGCAAGTCACTAAACAACCATTCCGGGTGGTTCCGTTTTTTGATCCGGGACCGTGGGGTGGACAATGGTTGAAGGAAGTAGCAGACCTCGACCGGAGTGCCGTCAATTACGCATGGGCATTTGATTGTGTTCCGGAGGAAAATAGTTTGCTCTTGAAATTTGGTAATGAGACTATAGAGATTCCATCAATAGATGTAGTGTATCGCGAACCTGAGGCGCTCCTTGGAAAGAGGGTGTACGATCAGTTTGGCGCGGAGTTTCCCATTCGTTTCGATTTCCTTGATACAATAGATGGCGGCAACCTTAGCTTACAGGTACATCCCACCAACGAGTATATCAGGGAGAATTTCGGAATGAAGTATACTCAGGATGAAAGCTATTATATGCTAGACGCGAAAGAGGGATCCGTAGTATATCTCGGGTTGAAGGATGACGCTGATTCCGATCAGATGATCTCCGATCTGAAGAAAGCGCAAAATGACGGAGTTGATTTTGACGCGGACAAATACGTCAATAGGTACCCTGTAGAAAAACATGATCACTATCTCATTCCTGCGGGAACAGTGCATTGCTCGGGTAAGGATAGCGTTGTGCTGGAGATCAGTGCTACTCCGTACAACTTCACGTTCAAACTTTGGGATTGGGGGCGTTTAGGTCTTGATGGAAAGCCGCGTCCTATCAATATCGAACATGGAGAAAAGGTTATTGCCTGGGATCGCCGCGAGGATTGGACCCGCCGCAACCTTGTCAATAGAGTGGAGAAAGTTTCTGAGGGAGATGGATGGGTTGAGGAACGAACAGGGCTACATGAGACACAGTTTATCGAAACACGCCGGCATTGGTTCACCGGGAAGGTTCCGCACAATACCGGTGGCGTTGTAAACGTGCTGAACCTCGTCGAAGGTAAGGAAGCGATTATAGAGAGCCCCGAAGGGAAGTTCGCTCCTTTCGTTGTGCATTATGCAGAAACGTTCATTGTTCCTGCTGCTGTAGGAGATTATACGATTCGTCCTTATGGTGCAGGGGAAGGTACGCGATGTGGTACTCTGAAGGCCTTTGTGAAGACAAGTCATGGGCTGAATGGACATCGTAATTAAGATATGGGTTTGGGGGTTGATTTAGAGTAGGTTTTGGGTTGATGCCGACGTCTGCAGAGTACATGTGCAGACCGTCGGTACTCACCTGATCTCTGTAATGATGAATCACAACATGAAAAGATATTTTGTTCTCCTGCTGGTAATAGTTTCAGCTTCGGCCTCAGCGCAACTGAGGTTACCTTCCTTTTTCTCAGACAACATGGTCATCCAAAGGGATGAACCGGTCCGGATATTCGGAAGCGGAACGCCTGGGGAAAAGATAAAGGTATCGCTGAATGCGAGAGAGGGATCTGCGACCACTGGTAAGAACGGCAAGTGGATGGTAACGCTGGACCCAATGGCAGCGGGAGGTCCGTTTGAATTGATTGTTCGAGGTAATACCGAAGTACGACTTAACAATATTCTGTTTGGTGACGTGTGGCTATGCAGCGGTCAGTCGAATATGCAATGGACGGTATCGCAGACGGGTTATGTGGAGAGTGACTCAACGTTTCTTAAAGAGGGGAGTGTGCGTCTTCTTACTGTGCACGTCGCGATGGATTATATGCCGCAAGACGATGTGAAGGGGACCGGTTGGCTCACACTTTCCAGAGATAACATCAACAACTTCTCTGCGGTAGCTTATCATTTCGGGAAATATTTACATAGTGAGATTGGTGTTCCAATAGGATTGATCAGTGACAATCTGGGTGCAACGTCTGCTGAAACGTGGATGAGTAACACTGCTCTTCAATCGTTTCCACAGTTCAAAGCGCTTATTCATCCCGTTGTGAATGATGGGAAGAGCTTCGCGGAGTTGAATGCTTCCTTTGAAAAGACGAAAGACAAGTGGTTTTCAAAACACTACTTCAAAGGCCCTGGCATAGATGGACAGTGGTATCTTCCGTCGACGGATATCTCAGACTGGAGGCCAATTGAGGCTGCAGGCAACACATGGGAGAAGGAACCAGAGCTGAAATCACATGATGGTGCCGTATGGTTTCGGACCACCTTTGATTTACCTGCCGGTTCTGACGGAGAATCGTTTCACCTTGGTCTGGCACAGATTGATGATTACGATATTGTATGGGTCAATGGTAAGAAAGTAGGAGAGGGTTACGGCAAACACAACCACAGGAATTACCAGGTTCCAAAGGTGATATTTAAGGATTCTGGCAACGTTCTGGTTGTGCGCGTCTTTGACACGGGAGGCATCGGCGGTTTCACGACAAATCCTTTCTGGGGCACGGACATCCTTCGTGGAAAGTGGGTCTACAAGAAAGGAGCCGCTCTGCAGAAAGGATTTCCTCAGCCAACAATTCCTAACAGTACACCGTTCTCATCGCCCAGCGTACTTTTCAATGGCTCGATTGCTCCCCTGACAAAACTTTCGGTCAAAGGAGTGATCTGGTATCAGGGGGAATCTAATGCTGAACGTGCGCATGAGTATCGCACGTTGTTCCCTGCGCTGATCAATGACTGGCGCAAGGAATTTGGTGATGCGGATCTTCCATTCCTGTTTGTACAACTTGCCAACTATGGCGCCGAGCAGAAAGATCCCGCCGGAAGCAACTGGGCTGAACTTCGGGAAGCGCAACGTATGGCATTGGCTTTACCTAATACCGGTATGGCTACCGCTATTGATATCGGCGAGGCAAATGACATCCACCCTAAGAACAAGCTTGACGTTGGTCGGCGTCTTGGCATGAATGCGATGAAGGTTGCTTACGGCAAGAATGTCGTTGCATCCGGCCCGACCTACAAATCATTCAAAGTTGAAGGCTCTAATGCCATCATAGGATTTAGTGACGTCGGGTCTGGCTTGGTCAGCAAGGACAAGTATGGCTATGTACGCGGTTTCCAGATTGCCGGTGAGGATCAGAAATTCCATTGGGCGACTGCACGGATAAAGGGCAGTACGATTGTTGTTACCAGTGATAAGGTGCAGCACCCTGCGGCGGTGCGTTACGCATGGGAAGATAACCCGGGTCAGCTGGATCTTTACAACATTGAGGGGCTACCTGCAGTGCCCTTTAGAACAGACTCATGGCCCGGACTCACGCAGGACAAAGTATTCGTAGAGGGGCCAAGGTTCTAGGCTGCTCAAAAAATAGTGGAACCGGATAGGTGGGGGCCCAGGGGGCTTGTATTTTTCATTGATCGGGTATAATTTGAAAGTTGTATTGAAATGGCCGTTAAGACACCTCCTGTGAAAGGACTTCCTATAGAGATCAGAATTGATCATGACAGTCCCGTTCCTCTCCATCTTCAGGTCGAGGCATTGCTTCGCAAGCTGATTGAAAGTCCACCCTATAAGAC
>JAEYXN010000162.1 GCA_023431285.1 Bacteroidota bacterium | reverse complement strand
CAATGGACACGGAGCAGCTGAAGACGAATCTTGATATCCTGCGTGAGAAGAGTGCCCTTCGTATGTCTACGGATTCACTTAAAATTCTCTTATGGTCGGATTCACTCACGTCAAAAATTAATAAGGGATTTCATTCCGATTCACTGAACCTTACAAATCGTATCGACAGCCTGCGGAACCTTCGACTTCCCACCGACAAACTCACAGCCGGTCTGGATAGTCTACGCACCAGACGTGATAATCTCGTAAGTGAGGTAAATGAAAAAAGAACACAACTCATATCCGCGACACAATCGCGGGTAGACAAATGGAGATCTGCTATTGAAGAAAAGATCAGCACAGGTTCACCGGTTGGGAATAAGCTCACTGAAATTGATCCCGTAACAGGTAAAATATCTGAAGGTATCTCGGGCCTCAACGACGAATTGAGTATTTCCAGTTTGTCTATTCCCGATCTTGAGGGTCTGAATGAAAACATCCCCGGCATCGACATCCCGGATCTCCCTGAGTTGTCAACGGAGTCGTTTAAAGATCTTGGTCTTTCTCCCGACCTGGCTGACATCAACGAGGAACTGAATCTTGACGCACTCGACAAGGTCCAGAACATTCAGTCAGGCCTTGGGATCGATGAAGGTCTTGGTTCTCTCCAGGGCATTCAGGACAATCCGGACCTGGCGATTGAAAGCGCAGTAGAAAGAATAGATGAGATCGGTGCGTTGAAGGAAGAGTTGCAGGGTGTTGATGTGTTGAAACAAAACGAAGCCGTGGAGCTCGCGCAGAAGTTGCAGGATCCTGCTGCCGTGCAGGAAGAGCTAAAGGAGATGGCGGTACAAAAAGCTGTCGATCATTTCGCTGGTAAAGAAGCGGTGCTGCAGGAGGCAATGAACAAGCTTGCCAAATACAAAGCGAAGTATGAGAGCCTTTCCAGTTTGAGCGACATCAAAAAGCTTCCCAAAAACGTTATGAAGGGGAAGTCTTTCCGCGAACGTTTTCTTCCCGGCGTAGCATTGCAGTTTCTGAAAAACGAGAACCTTCTTCTTGATGTCAATCCATATGCAGGTTATCGTATCACAGGGCGCCTCACTGGCGGACTTGGATGGAATCAACGCATTGGCTATTCGCTGGATGAACATTATTTCACATCTGCCTCTGAGATCTACGGACCAAGGTTCTACTCAGAGGTCCGTACCTGGCGTGGGTTCATTGTGCGAGGCGAGTTTGAAGTGATGAATACGGAGGTACCTGCCTCTATCAGTCGTGTTGCCGTAGGAGAGGGAGGCCGCGAATGGGTTCGTACTGCTTTTGTAGGAATCAAAAGGGATTACCGCTTCTTCAAATCAGTAAAGGGAACAGCGTTCCTGATGTTCTCCGTTTACAATGATCATCGTAAGAGTCCTTATGGCGACGTGGTGAATTCAAGGTTTGGCTTCGAGTTTCCGATGAAAAAGAAGGAAAGAGGCCAGTAGCATTTGAGGCTGGTATTTGACATTTGAAGCTTGATTTTTTGCATTGGTTCTTCTTCCTTTCCAGCATCGACTTACTACCATACTTATTCCTGGGGCGCGTCCCTGCGGGTCGGGCTGATCCGTTACAAGTCCTCGCCCCACGCACATTCCTTACGCTGCTGCGGGCTTTTCACTTCCATCCCTCGCGCGGGGATAGCTGGTTCAAGTCTTGAGCGTTGGTTCTTGCGTGGAGAGACCTGCACCTGCAATGCTGTAAGTCTTCGGACCTGCAATTGTGTTTTTGATGGAAGATAAATCGTTTTCACAATAAGCCAATATATGCGCACTCTGAACACTACCCACATTAAATGGCACAAGTGCTTTGCGGAACACTTGCACCAGAGTGGGAGCTTATTCCCTTTTCACTTTTGTGTTGGGCGAAGTGAATGAAAATTCAAAAGGAACGTCTACGCCTCCCTTGGAAATTTTGGCCCCCGTGATGTTTACGGATAATATGGTCCCTTTCAAACGGATTTCGCATTTGCCCCCGGGGCGTGTTTGAAATGTATTGGTTGCATTACCGGTATCAATAATCATGATGTTGGTAGCCTGTATGGACTCGCCGTCCTGGTAACCCCCCGGGAACCGTAGTGGATAGCTACCGGTAAAGTCGCTTACCACTTTTTCATCTTTGATGACAAAACGAAAGGCAATTTTCTTGTCATAATCGTTAAGAGTGAAAGTAAGCGAGCTGTTACTTTTACCCTCCACTGTTTCTGTCTTTACTGAAGCATATATACTCCGGGCTTCGAAAGTATTCTGAATGTCACCAAGCTTGTAAGTGATTTTTACTTTTTCCTGCAGTGCGTTTTTTGAAATGAAGGAAAAACATACAAGAAGGACACAGGGGATTCCAATGGTCGCGAGGATAGTTTTCATATTTTAATAGTTACAGTTTTGAAGATTGGTCAATATAAGATTGATACATGATCGATCGGGTGAACGGATGATTTAAGTCAGGATTGTCCATGGCAGAATCAGAATTCTACAATCTTTCAATCCTGGCTATGGCTTCATGAAGCTGTTGTTTATAGGCCCGTGAGATGCTCAACTGGATTTCGTCTCTCATGACAACGTAGCCGCCATCTGTGCGGATGAATCGTTTTAAGTGCTGAAGGTTGATGAGATGTGACTGATGAATGCGCGTGAACTGGTGCGGACGGAGGATTTGTTCAACATCCTTTAACGTCCTGCAAATTAAGTGCGACTGGCCGGAAGTCAGATAAATATACGTGTAGTTATTTTCTGATTGGCACCGGATGATATCGGCAATTTCAATAAACTCGAGCCCTTCAGATGTTGGCAGAGCAACTCTTGTGTTAGCGTCTCCTTTTATCATTTCGAGCAGAAAGCCCAATTGATCACGCCTTAAAAACTTTTGTTTTTTAGATTGCCATTTTACTATTGCATCCTGCAGGTCGGCTTCGTCGATGGGTTTTAATAAATAACTCAGGGCGCTGTAATCAAACGCCTTAATCGCGTATTGATCATACGCAGTAGTGAACACTACATCAAAAGCAAAGTGAGTAAGTTTATTGAGCAGATCAAATCCGCTCATTTCTGGCATTTCTATATCCAGGAATACAATATCCGCCGTATTCGTTCGTAAGTATTCGAGTGCTTTGCCAGCTTCGTTGAGTTTCCTGACAATGGCGATCGGATATGGAAGCGCCTCAAGCTGGATGCATAGTGATTCTATGCAGTGTGTTTCGTCATCGATAACGACAACCTGTACAGGACTGGAACTCATATTACGTTTGCTGATAGTTTACATTCAGGCGGATAATTACCCGTGTGCCCGCTGACTCTTCTCCGTTATAGAGATCCTCTATCTCCAGCCGGATATCTTTTCCGGAATGACTGTTAAAAAGCCTTATCCGGTTTTCAGTCAGGCCAATTCCAACGGATTGATGCCGCTTAACTGAACTGTTTTTTATTTCCTGCGACCGTTTTCTTCCGACGCCATTGTCTTCGACAATAAAAAGATATTCGCCATTGTGCTCATCTTCCCTGATACGAATGGTCAGTTGCTTGTGAGGCCTGGGAGAATGAAGAAGTCCGTGCCAGATAGCGTTTTCAACAAATGGTTGAAGAAGCATAGGAGGAATATGGATGACATCTGACTGGATATGTTCGTCTACATTGATAGAGAATTCAAATTTGTCATCGAATCTGTTCGCTTCGATCTCTATGTAAAGTTGCAGTGCAGCGAGCTCTGCGTCAAGAGGAATAAGATTATGCTGGGAATGTTCCAGGATCTGACGGATAAGTTTGGAGAAACGGGAAAGATACCCGGAGGCTTTTGAATTCTGATTACTTAGAATAAAGTACTTTATGGAGTTCAGGCTGTTAAAAAGAAAGTGCGGATTCATTTGGGAGCGTAACGCCATCATTTCCATTTCCGCAAGTTTTTTCTCGAGGTCCGCCCGCACCAGCGCAGCACGTTCGCGCTCTATTTCACGGGTGATGTTAATAATTTCTTCTGAACGTTCGCGCACTTTTGCTTCCAGTTCAATATTTGCACGATCGGTAATTTCCTTGTTCTTCTGAAGTTGATCAATAAAAGCCTGCTGGTTTTCGTGGCGCTCATCTTCCGTGAGTTTGATTCGATACCCC
>JAEYXN010000161.1 GCA_023431285.1 Bacteroidota bacterium | reverse complement strand
CCCAAACCTTCTCCCCTATGATCAAGATCAAGAAGATCCGTGTGATGGTTCCGCTGATCTGCCTTACCTGCTTTTCAGCCTGCGCTCCTGTCCCGTATGCCAATGTAGGTACCAATGTTCCCCTCCTCAAAAATAAAGGTGAAGTAAACCTTAACGCAGGATATGGCGCCACCGACGATGCAGAGGGTTTTGGGTTACAGATCGGTGCCGCAGTTTCCAGCTCAGTGGGTGTCATTGGAAGTCTCTATCTGATGTCCGAATCTAAAGGAAGTGAATGGAAGGGAAACGGAAGCTACTATGAATTCGGAGCTGGAAAGTTTGGCAGCTCTAAGAATGGGAAGTTTATCTACGATGCCTACATCGGTTTAGGATTTGGAGGTGTGAACAACAAATACGAATCCTCACACCTTGATGTAAAATTCATGAAGCCTTTTATCCAGGGATCTGTTGGCTTCACCCAACGTATTATCGACATAGCCCTCACACCACGTTTTGCCCTTGTGAATTACACGGATCATTCCTTCAATTTCGATGACCCGTTACAATCCCAGGAAGCTGAAGCATTCTTCAACGACAACAAAACTAAATTTGTGTTCGAGCCTGCCCTCACCATTCGGGTTGGCTATGAATCCGTCCGCCTCTCCCTCCAGACCGGCATCTCCACATTCTCCGAGCGGTCTGAAAGCGAGAATGTCAACATCAATAATCAATTCGTAGGGATCGGCGTCAATTTCCTGATTGGAAATCGATGGAACAAGTGATTGACGCCTGGAACACCACAAACATCTTATCAGCTCTTCAACTACCGACGCTATTCGCAATCCCTGAATGGAGAGTGATTTTGTGGCAACGTTTTTTACCTTCATTTCTTTACTGAGAGATATCCTGAGTGCCACCGGCTGTGCATGCAGTACCATTCATGTAAGGACGCAAGGTAGAGTGCTGTTTGAGGAGTAAACTTGCAATAATATGTTTAGTGTGACTAAAACCTTACTGATTATATTCCTCCCCTGGGGATGTGCATTGCAAGCATGGGGTCAGACATTTCAGATCACAGGTGAAGTTGTTGATGAGAGCCAGCAACCAGTACCATTCGCCAACGCCGCCCTTTATAAACAAGATTCGACGCTTGCCACAGGTGCTGTATCCGACGATAAGGGCCTGTTCGCTATCGCGACGGCTCCAGGTAATTATATCCTTCGCATCACCTTTCTCTCATTTGAAGAGAAGTCCGTACCTGTGCGCGTAATCAATGAGGATGTTACCCTTGGTCGTATTACACTTGTAGCCGGATCACAAATACTTGAATCGGTCACCGTTGAAGGTCAGGTGGGACAAATGGAGCTGTACCTCGATAAACGAGTGTTCTCAGTGGAAAAAGATCTCGTGAACATCAGTGGAAGCGCCGCCGATATACTGGAGAATATCCCCTCCGTTGCAGTTGACGTCGAAGGCAATGTGAGCTTGCGCGGAAGTCAGAATGTGAGAATACTCATTGATGGAAGACCCTCTGGTCTCACGGGGATCAGTCCGGCGGACGCCTTACGGCAGATACAGGGAAATCTGATTGAAAGAGTGGAAGTGATTACCAATCCATCGGCGAGATACGATGCCGAGGGTGAAGTAGGGATCATCAACATTGTTATGAAAAAAGAAAAGCAGAAAGGCCTCAATGGTGCGTTCACGTTCACGGGAGGATATCCTGAGAACTTCGGTGGCTCTTTCAATCTGAACGCGCGCCGGAAGCACCTGAACTTCTTTGTGAGCTATGGACTCAATTCACGGTCAGGTCCGGGCCGGGGCACGTCGTTTCAGACATTCAAAGAAACAACAACATTTGGAGAAGATACCTCTTTCTACTACCGCCAGGATACAGACAGAACACGTTCAGACCTCAGTCATAATTTCCGTGGAGGAGTCGACCTTTTCTTCAACGAAAACACAGTACTTACAGGATCATTCGTGATCAGAAAATCGGAATCCATCAATAAGACCGATATCTTCTACAGTGACTTCGATGAAGCGAGAACACTTGCGGGACGCCAACGCCGCAGAGAATTCGAAGAAGAACCAGAAACAAATTCAGAGATCAGCCTGAGTTTTAAGAAGGACTTTGCAAAAAAGGGTCAGCAACTCACTGCAGATTTCAAGTACATCGATAACAACGAAACTGAATACGCGACATTCGAACAGACTGATCTCTTCACTTCATTGATCTCCAATCAAAGATCTTCCAACACCGAAGATGAGCGGAATATTCTCGGACAAATAGATTATACCCATCCTTTCGCAAAGAGAGGTCGGATTGAAGCGGGTCTGAAAACTGCGATGCGTGTTATCGACAACGACTTCCAGGTAGACAGCTTGCTTGAAGACGGACAATGGCGTACGATGCCCAACTACGATAACCACCTGATCTATGATGAAAAGATTCATGCAGCGTATTTTATCATCGGCAACGAGATTGGAAAGATCTCCTGGCAGGGCGGTGTGCGCGGAGAACTTTCAGATATCCGCGTTGAACTTGCCGACACCGGTGAAGAAACATTTCAGAATTATTTCAACGTGTTTCCCAGTGCGCATCTCTCCTATAAATTCAACCAGAATCGTACGATCCAGCTGAGTTATAGCTATCGACTCAGCAGACCAAGGTTCCGCGACCTGATGCCGTTCTCAAATTACTCTGATATTCGCGCCATCTCAATCGGTAACCCTTTACTACGGCCGGAGTACACGCACTCAACTGAAGTGGGATATCTTCTTAACTGGGAACGTGGTTCTCTGCTAAGCAGCGTATATTACCGACATAGAACCGGCGTGATCGAAAGAATCAACATCATTGATTCAGCTTTATTTACCAGGACCTACCCCGTTAACCTGGGACATGAGGATTCATATGGATTCGAGTTTAATCTTTCCCTGGATGCAGCAAAATGGTGGCGGATTAATGCCAACGCGAATGCATTCCGCTCAATGGTAGAGGGAACTTTCAATGAACAGATATTTACAAGCGATACGTATACATGGAACTCGCGGACCACTTCAAACATGACGATCTTCAAGAAGTACGACTTCCAGATTGCTTATAACTACCGCGCTCCACGTCAGACTACGCAAGGGCGTGACCGATCGATGTGGTTTATGGACCTGGGGTTGTCTCGTGACTTCTTGCAAGGCAAGGCCACGGTAACCATGGGAGTCCGTGATCTTTTCAACTCGCGCAAATTCCGATCGATCATCACACGTCCGGAGGATGGCTACTTCTCGGAGCGGGAATTCCAGGGGCGCGTCCGTCAGTTTCTTGTGACCTTATCATACCGCCTTAACATGAAGAAAGACACGCGCAGCCGGGAGCCGAGGAATGATGGTGGCGGCGGGGAATTCGAGGATTAGGCTGCGGGAACAGCCGTAGCAGGTAGCAAGTAGCAGAACAGCCAGATGGCAGATACAGTCCGCCGGTCGGCCGGACTAGGAGGTCTGACACAGATGAAACAGCTGCTTCTCTAAGAGTTGAACCTACAATTCAAATAGCCAGTTCATTTCTTCATGACTCGCTGGCGCAAGTCAAATGCAATCACTGCCCAGCCGATGGGCTGACCGGCCTGACTCCTATTTTCCACTCAAGGCTTCTTGCGTTGCCTGCCGTTTTCTGGTTAGCTTGCTACCAAACATAGCGCAGAAAAAGCATGATGCCATTAATAGTTCTGTTGTCAGTATTCGCAGTTTCTCTTCCGGCGACTAAATTCCTTCGCGGGAGGGTCGATGTTCCTGGAGCAGGAAGAATTGCGATGTCTGCAATGCTGATGTTTACCGCCATCGGGCATTTCCTATTCACCGAAGGGATGGCAATGATGCTACCAGATTTCGTTCCGTTCAAAACAGAAACAGTTTACGCTACAGGTGTCATTGAGATTGCAGCCGCCATCGGACTTCTTATTCCCGGTCTCCGCGCACTCACTGCTTCCATGCTGATCCTGTTTTTTATACTCATCCTGCCGGCAAACATCTCTGCTGCTGTCAATCACGTCGACTATCAGAAAGGTACCTACGATGGAAGTGGTGTGATGTATCTTTGGTTCAGAATCCCGCTGCAGATTCTATTCATTATCTGGACCTACCTGTTTGCCTATAAGCCAACCTTTATAAAAGAAACTAAACCCGAAGGACAAAGCGATCCCGGCTAATAGGGATAGCATAATAAATAAATAGATGATTAAATGGAGAATGATAGCAAGAGCTAGTTCAGGACATCACTCCGTAAAGCGAAATCTTTTGCTGGGTTTGATTGCCGCGAGCGGACGTTATCAGGTCTGCCGTTGACTGAAGTCATCGACAATCCGACAGCAAATAGGATATTCTTTATTGTGTTATTAATGTTGTGCGTACTCCAAAGAAGAAGTGTTACCTGCGGGTCCTGCCTGTTAAAAAGATAATCCCCCATGCTAAACAGGAACAAACTGAAGCTGAAATAAAATAGAATCCCGGTATTGATCCAGGTGGTGCTGTCATCGAATAGTTCGTTGTTCGGTAAAGCAGAAAGCGAATTAAGGAAATAAGTAATACTATAAAGGATCATAATCACTCCTGCTATGATCCAGATGAGATTCTGGTAATTAGAAAAATCCTGAACGAAAAACGTAATGAATACGAAAGACAAAACATAGGTGGCTACACCAAACGCAATTGCTATGCGGAATTTATAACGGAAGAAGATTTCGTAATAAAACCGGCATAGCAAAAGAAACATGAGAGTATAGTATACATTAAACACTACCGCTGTTGAATGTTGCGCACGAAACAGAATGAAACCTGTGAGGTCACAAACCGCTGCCACCACCAGCAGGATACCAATCACGTGTCCGGCGCGGCTGTGACGCCGGAAACGTGTCAGGTAAATTCCAAGCGGGAGAATTACCGACAGGCTTGATGCATGCGCAATTATTTCAGGAACGCTCACTGAGAAAAGTTCATTCAATCAATTATTCTACCGCGCATTTCGGACAAGGATAAGAAGCATCATAGACGCCTCCTTGTTCAGAGTCAGTTCTACCTAAAAGATTGAAATCGAGACCTACGATGAGCAAGAGCTGAGGCGAAAGATCCAGATCATTAATCGCTGGGGCGATGTACACTGATGTTAAGTTGGGAAAAGTCAGGATCTCATCGAAAATGTTTCTGCCGAAATAGTGAAACCAGATGCCGTTGGGATTCTGAGAGCGGAAACGCTCAGTCCATTCTTCCGCTGTGCTCTTTGGAATTATCGTATCGGAGTTTGCATCGACATATATCCTGCCCTCCACAAAGTTCCAGAGACGCAATTTTGAATCGACAGGAATAACAATAATGTGTTTCACGCCATTCTCATCGAGGCCATAATGGAAAGCCACGCCTGTAAGCTCCGGGATAGATAAAGATTGTGATAGCAATGAGCCGCTCACAGAATATATAAGCCTCCTGGGACGCGCACCATTGTTATACTTTGTATTAAAAGCCTCCAACCACCTCGCCCCAGTCTCAGTGGGTATCTTAGTGCCGACATTCTGATATGTTCGTAAGTCCGGCGTATGATCAGCTACTTCGCGAGGTTCCTGACAAGAGAAAACCAACCCCACAGCTATCAGCGAAAGCAATAATCCAATTCTCATATGTTATTTAGTTAAGGTTGTTTCGCAAAAAACAGCTTGCTCTAAGAGCGGCACGTCAGGAAAGTATGGACGGCATTTACAAGCTTATTCGTCGATTAGTAAAGTTAACATCGTTCCCATACCAACACTACCTTACATTCGAAAACTTTCTGATCTGAGAACGTGATCTAATATAAAAAAATGTTATGCCAGCGAACAAGCATTGTGTCTATTCCCCATATTATCTAAGGCAGTCGACAGATTGGGGAACAATTCCATAGATCATTGAATTCCATTATTTAAGTTCGTTGGAAAAACATACATCCCCGCTATCGATCATTCAACGGACAAATAAAGATGATATCAATTGACAATCGTGATTTCCCCTTATATTTAGCCGTCCTGAAAACTTCACCATCAACTCTTTGATGAAGTCATCACTTCGAATCATTTATTCACTCATCGTTTTTGTCCTGGGCATCGTGCTCCTGTCTGCACTTACGGTGTTGTTGATCTATGAAAACCGGCAGACGCAACTCACTTTCGTTCAGGTAACAAGAAGTGACGTTATTCAGCACTCGCTGGAGAAATTGTTGTCAAGAATCCGGAACGGAGAATCATCACACCGTAGCTTTATCATTACCGGAGATTCAACTCAACTTGGGCCTTATACGGAACTCAACGAAATTCATAAAGATCTTCAAACGCTGGACTCGCTCCTTTCGGGTGATCGTAAACAACTTCAGGATCTTGCAACGCTGCGCGAACTATATCGTCACAGGCAGTCCAGCATGGCTGCAATCCTTCAGAAAAATTTGCTTAAGAAAGATAAGAACGATCCCGACATTTCGAGAGACCTTGAAATTGATCGCGGCAGGATGCTTCATTTGCAGCAAGTCATTGAGCGCATGCAAAATTATGAAGAAATGAAGAGGCTTGGGAAGCAGGAGGACGTCCGACGTCAAAGCGCGCTACCCGCAATCATTGGCATCGGTATAAGCATCTTTTCAATTCTCATCTTCATACTCGCCTTCTATTTCACCAATGCCGAACTAAAGAAAAGCATTCATCTAAATGACGAGCTTGAAGCAAAGAACATTCAACTCGAAAAGTACGCGCATGAACTGGGTTCTTTTACCAACATCGCCAGCCACGACATGCAAGAG
>JAEYXN010000153.1 GCA_023431285.1 Bacteroidota bacterium | reverse complement strand
GATTAATAGATAGCCGTGACGTTGTCTACTTCCTTAGCTTCATTTTTATTCTTTTGTCGATCACCAAACTTATTCTGGGCAGCAGAAAATGGTAAACTGGAAAAGCCGAAAGCTTGGGGATTTTCTTTTGCTCGCAAACGCGGTGGCGGTGATCATTCTCATCAACATTGCGGCATCCAGATACTTCTTCAGGATTGACCTCACCGAAGAGAAACGTTATACGATTAAAGAGCAAACCCTCGGCGTACTGGCAGATCTCGATGATGAAGTTCATGTTGAGGTTTTCCTGGAAGGTGAGCTTAACGCGGCTTTCCGGAGATTCAGAAAAAATATTGAAGAAACGCTGGAGGAATTTCGGATCCGGTCCGGAAACAAGGTGCGTTACGTATTCACCGATCCGGGTCTTGCAAAAGGCGAAAGCGCAAGGAATGAATTTATGCGTGATCTCGCTGATCGAGGGATTCAGCCTACCAATGTTGTTGACAACAAAGATGGTCAGAGAGTTGAAAAAATAATTTTCCCTGGAGCTATTGTTTCGTATGCCGGAATGGAGACCGGTGTGATGTTGCTCAAAGGAAACAAGGCTTCGTCCTCAGAAGAGGTGATCAATCAATCTATTGAAGGCGTTGAATACGAATTGGCGAATGCCATCCATAAGCTATCAAACGCGGAACGTAAAAGTGTTGGTTTTGTGTCCGGACATGGCGAGCTGGATAGCCTGTCCGTTGCGGCGTTTCGTTCGGATCTGCGCGAGCTTTATGATGTCCATCACACCACCCTGACGCGTCCGGGCCTGCAACGCCACAATGTTCTTATTATAGCGAAGCCGACTCGTCCATTTAGTGAGCTTGAGAAACTTCAGCTTGACCAATACATTGTGAAAGGAGGGAGAGTATTATTCCTAATCGACAAACTGGACGCCAGCATGGACAGTGCATCGAATGCTACGGCTCTCGCTATTCCAAACAAGTCGAACCTGGATGATCAGTTGTTTCGATATGGTGTGCGAATCAACCTCAACCTTGTTCAGGATCAGAACTCTGGCCTTTATCCTGTGATCACAGGTCAAATGGGCGGAAAACCTCAGGTGCAGATGCTTAACTGGCCATTTTTTCCGTTGATAAATCATTATCCGGAGCATCCCGTGACCCGTAACCTCGACGCGATCCTGATGCGTTTTGTAAGCAGTATCGATACCGTTAAAGCGGAAGGAATAAAAAAGACTCCGCTCTTGTTCACATCTGAGTACTCAAGGATTGTCGCTACTCCTGTAGACATCAGTATTAATCAGTTGAGGGGGCTTCGGCCACAGGATTTTGCAGCAGGGTCGATACCGGTGGCCTATCTTCTTGAAGGAGGTTTTACATCCTTCTATAAGAACCGTTTTCTTCCGGAAGGGGCTGATGAATCTTCATATGTCGCCTCAGGAAAAGAGAGTAAGATCATTATCATTTCGGATGGCGATGTTGCGCGTAATGAAGTAAGTCTCCGCAATGGGCAACCGCAGCCTCTGGGATTTGATTCTTATACGAATTATACTTTCGCGAATCGCGACTTCCTGATGAATGCCGTCGCATACCTGGCGAATGAGGGTGGACTAATCCAGACCCGGAATAAACAGGTCCGAATTCGTCCGCTTGATAAGGAGAAAATAAGATCAGGAAGATTAGCATGGCAGACGATCAATATCGTGTTGCCTCTTTTCGCGCTGATTGTGTTTGGTGCGGGGCGTCACTTTTTGAGAAAGAAAAAATACTCCAGCTTCTAAATGCAGGAAAATAGAAACAAGCGTCTCGCAGTTTTGCTGGCAGTCCTCACTGCCGCGATTGTGGCGTTCGCATTCTTTGGTGGCGACGATGATCAGTCCGTTGACAAAGATCTCTACAAAGTTGCAGATCTAAAGGAAGTTGACAGGGTGCTGATCGAATCGACATCGCAGAGGTCGGATTTAAAATTTCAGGGTTACCGATGGATCATGAATGACAGCATTCCCGCCGACAGGGGGCTCGTGGAGGTGTTATTTGCCACGCTGCAGCAGGCTGAGCCTAAACGACCGGTATCGTCTTCGTTGCGGGATTCAGTTTCCCGGGCGATACGCCAATCGGGAGTGAAAGTAACGTTATATAGAGGAAACGAGATTGCGAAAATATTCTATGCAGGAGGTGACGATGCGAAAACCCAGGCGATCTTTCAGCTGGAATCTTCAGATGAACCGCACGTGATGCTCATTCCAGGTTATCGGGTCTACGTATCGGGGATTTTCGAACTGCCTCCGGTTTCATGGCGCGAGAAGCTCATATTTAATTTCCAATGGCAGAATTTCAGCCGGCTTGAGGCGAGATACCGGAATCCAAAAGGAAACTTTGACGTGGTGATGGACAAGAGGGTTATTTCTATCCCAAGCGTTGCTGAGGTCGATACCGCGAAGATCAACACGTATCTGGATCAGGTTTCACTGCTTACAGCGCAACAATATGTTGATAACGCTGCAATATCCGACAGCGTGGCGTCAGAACCTCCGATTGTGACCATTTCCGTATTCGATATTGCGAACCGCAAACATGAACTTGCGGTCTTCAATTCCGGAAGCGATTTCTATGGAAAAATCAACGGAAAGTATTGGGCAGTCCTGGTGCAGGGCAGAATTATTCCGCTTTTAAGACCAAAAGATTTTTTTGTGAGGCAATAGGGGAAATTCAGCCTTTTTTTGCACTTTAACCCCCCGTTCAATATTGCGTTTTCTTTATAAATTTACCGCTGCTAAAACTATAACCACTACATAGTAAAAATGAAATTCATCGTCAACTCTGCTTATCTCCTGAAGCAACTCTCCAATATCAATGGGGTGATCACAACAAACCCGGTGGTTCCGATCCTTGAAAACTTTCTCTTTGAGCTCGACAAGGGCGGTCTTACTGTTACAGCGTCGGATCTGCAGACATCGATGATCACAGAAATTCAGGTGGAGTCGAAGGAGAAAGGCAGTATTGCGGTTCCTGCCCGGATATTGCTCGATACTCTCAAGAACCTTCCAGAGCAGCCGGTGACTTTTTCGATCGATGAATCGACTTATAGTATTGAAATCATCTCCGACAATGGCCGGTATAAACTTTCCGGAGAGAATGCAACAGATTTTCCAAAAGTGCCGAATGTCAGCAACGACTTTTCAGCAGATCTTTCTTCTGAAATTCTGGCCAGAGCTGTCAATAATACAATTTTTGCAACGAGCAACGATGAACTCAGACCCGCTATGACTGGTGTCTTTGTTAACCTAGGTGAAAAGAATACAACCTTCGTTGCGACCGACGGTCACCGTCTTGTACGATATCGCCGTACCGATGTCAAATCTGAGAATGGCGCGAGCATAATCATTCCACGGAAGGCATTGAACCTGTTGAAAGCAACACTTCCAACAGAACTCACTGACGTGAGCGTAAACTTCAACCTTTCAAATGCTTTCTTCAAGTTCGGCAATATCAGAATGATCTGCCGCCTCATTGATGAAAGATTCCCTGATTACGAGAATGTGATTCCGACCGGAAACAACATCGGTATGAGTATCGAACGGTCTGACCTGCTTGGAGCGCTGAAGCGTATTTCAATTTACGCGAATAAGACCACCCATCAGGTTCGGTTGAAAATTACTGGAAGCGAGCTTCAGATTTCTGCAGAGGATCTTGACTTCTCAAACGAAGCGAGTGAACGCCTTTCTTGTGAGCACGATGGAGAAGATATCGAAATCGGCTTTAACGCGAAGTTCCTCATTGAGATGTTAACCAATATGGACTCAGATAAGATTAAGCTCACAATGTCTGCTCCAAACAAAGCGGGAGTTATTCTCCCTGCAGAAAAGGATCAGAGTGAAGATATTCTTATGCTGGTGATGCCGGTTATGCTCAATCAATACGTGTAAGCGTAACCACACGGAATTACCAATATTTAAGATCGGCGTCACGTACGCCGATTTTTTTTTGGCTACGCAGGTGATAGTTTCATCCCACGGTATCTCTGCACGTTGACACTTATTGAGGGATCGCTCCGCGCTTTCCCAGTTCGATGGCCTCCATCTCCGTCAGCTTTCCATTGGCAATAGTGAAACGAATGATGGTTTTGACGGAATGAAAGCCATGGTTTCCGGCAGCTCCCGGGTTAATGAAGACCATGTCCCGGTATTGTGGATCTTTCATTACACGGAGGATGTGGGAATGTCCGCAAATCAGGATATCGGGGATTTCCTTTTCAAGTTCTTTCTTTACCCTTGGATTGTATTTTGGCGGAGTTCCGCCTATGTGTGTGATCCAGATATTAAGGCCTTCACAGGTGAACCGAAGATCCTCAGGATATCTGTTCTGAATCTTTTTGTCGTCGATGTTTCCAAACACGGCACGAAAAGGTTTAAAGGCTTCGAGCTCATCAGCCAAAACTATATCCCCAATGTCACCGGCATGCCATACCTCGTCGCAGTCGCTGAAGTATTCTTTAATGCGTGGCTCCAGGTGGCCATGCGTGTCCGAGAGTAGTCCAATCCGCATGCGGCAAGTTAGTTCTGACTTTCAGAGCATGGCAACGGATTTTGTAGAAACCTCAAAAAAATTACACGGCCATCCTCAACCATTCCGCCTTTCCTATCTTTGTTCGATATCGGTTTGAAAATGAAACTGTTAACGGCCAGTTTTTTGATCCTTCTTTCTGCGACAAGTGTGTTCTCACAGGAGAACTTTCCTTTCGGGCAGGTGAACTTGACCGACCTCACCATGACAGCATACCCCGCCGACACAATGGCGGCGGCGCTTGTGTTGAATGAATTTGGGGATGCCTCCATCGAAAACAGAAACGAAATTGTACTTGTATACAAGCATCACGTCAGGATGAAGATGCTTAAGAACAAAGGCCTGGAATATGCCAACGTGTCGATTCCTTTGTTTCGCAGAGATGAACGAGTGGAAAAGATTGTCTCAATAAAAGCTTCGAGCTTCAATATCGAAGAAGGGTATGTGAAGGAGATGAAGATCAATCCGAAAGAAGTATTCACCGAGACAGCGGATAAGAACTGGCAAATTAAAAAGTTCGCCATTCCGAATGTTCGGGTCGGGACGGTGATTGAATATGAATTTGAAATGGAGTCTCCTTATCTGTTCAACTTCCGCCCCTGGAGTTTTCAAACAGAACTTCCAAAACTTTACTCCGAATTCAGAGCCACAATACCAGGGAACTGGCGTTACAATATTTCTCTTCGCGGATTGCTCCCATTGAAGAAAAATGAAACAGAACTGCTGCGTGATTATTTCTCCACTGCGTCGGGTAAAGCGGACTGTGCAAGATATAACTGGGCGATGGAAAATGTTCCCGCGTTCTATGAGGAAGAGTATATGACTTCGAAGCACAACTTTCTCTCCGCGATCAACTTCGAGTTGATGCACATCCAGTATTTCGATGGAAGAATAGATCGAATAACCAAAGAGTGGAGAGACGTAGAACAAGAGCTTCGAACCGCGGACAATTTTGGTGTACAGCTTCGCAGAGGAAAAGATGTGGTGAACAGCGCTATTGAGAACGTTATTGCTACAGAGAAAGATCCTCTTCAAAAGGCGCAGAAGATATTTGACTTTATCAGGCATTGGTATGACTGGAATGATAAGACCAGCAAGTACACGGATATTGGCATCAAGAAGGCATTCGATCAAAGAAAGGGTAATGTTGCTGATATTAACCTCTCCCTGATTGCTGCGCTTCGTTACGGTGGTTTAAATGTGGAGCCGATGATTTTATCGACACGCGACAATGGTCTTCCACTTGAGCTGTTTCCGGTTCTGTCAGACTTCAACTATGTAATTGCCAAAGTGAATATTGGCGACAAGGCATATTTGCTGGATGCCACGGATGACTTTCTGCCTTTCGGCCTGTTGCCAATTCGTTGCCTGAATGGGAAGGGAAGAGTGCTCGGAGAAAAGGAGTCTTATTGGTATGAGATTAAACCGACGGAGCGCTCAAAGATTGTTTCAATGATCAATCTTGTGATTTCTCCGGAAGGGAAAGTGTCGGGGACAATGAGGCATCAGTATTCCGGTTATCGTGGAGCGACCAAGCGAAGCGAGATACTGGCCTCACACCCTTCGGTGGAAGCTTATGTCCGGGAGCTGAAAACTGCGACCACGGACATGGATATCGAAGACTGTCAGCTTCAGCATCTTGATGATATTTCCAAGCCACTTACTGAGACGATAACATTTCAACTTGATGATTTTGATTTCGGAACTGCGAGAAGCTTTCTGTTGAATCCGTTTCTCGCTGGCCGGTGGATGAAGAATCCGTTTCACCTTGAAGAACGGTTATTTCCGGTTGATTTTGGCGTGGCGAGAGAAGAGTTGAGCGTCGTTACGATTGAGTTCCCGCCGAACCTTCAGCCGATGGACCTTCCCGGGAACGTTGCACTGGCGCTTCCCGCGAATGGCGGCAGGTTCCTTTATGGCGTGCAGGTAAGCGGGTCCAAGGTAACCCTGAATTCGTCCCTGGTGATTGCCCGGCCGATTTTTAATTCGCAGGAGTATCCCGCGTTGAAAGAAACTTTTAACCGTATTGTAAAAAGTCAGGGGACAGACCTGGTGTTTACAAAAGTCGGTAACTGACCTTTAGAAGCGATCATCGAACGTGAACGGAATTAAACGGGAGATTTGGTCGTTAGTATTTAACCAATTGAAAACGAAGTAACTCATTCTTAAGTTTGTAAATTCGAACAACCAGCATCCATGAAAAAGTACATTCCTCTTCTTGTCGCCTTTGTAATCAGCATCGGTTTTTCCCAGGCTCAGCAGGAGTCTGACGCCCTCGAAGGCAAGCTTCCCCTTAATGAAAGGTATCAGCTTTTGAAAACTAAGTCCCAAAATTACAGGGAGTACAAGGTTATCAAAGAGAACGTGCTGGACGGCTTTTGGAAGATTGTCCGTGATTCAGTTGCCTCAAAAGAAGCGGCCCTTGCTGCACGCGACCAGAACATCAAAAAGCTTAACACAGAGCTTTCGGAAACACAGGCGAACCTGAAAAAGAAAGAAGAGTCGATGGCTGAGATCGTTCACGATAGCACTCACATCAATGTAATTGGGATCAGCTTTTCCAAGAGCGTTTTCATTACCACAGTATTTGTCATTTTCGGAATTCTGATTCTCATGGTCGTATTGATCACAGGACGACTCAAACTTGTGCACAGCTCAATGAAGGAAAGGGCCGATGCCTTTACCGGGCTTTCAAACGAGTTCGAAGAATACAAACGTAAGGCAATGGAAAAACAAACCAAACTTTCCAGAGAACTTCAGACTGAACGTAACAGACTTTCTGAGAGCCGCGGCATTTGATCGCATTCGATTTAATTCTTCTATTTCCAATCTTTCGCGTATGGCGGGCCCGTTATTAGTCCGCCAGTGTCTCATCGCGAAAAAGAAATTTTTTGACGAGCGGAGAAAAACATTCTAATTTGTGAGAATGAAAAGGATTCTGTACATCCAGGTAGGACCCGGTTTTGTCTACATCAACCGGAATGTGATCGCCCAATTGAAAAATAATTTTCCGGATCATGAGGTTGAATTATTCGATGTATTGCCTGAAGCTACACGGAATCCATGGGTTATCTTCATTAATAGTCTCTATACTTTGTGGGAATACTTCCCTGATTTTATCGCAGGAAGAAAAAGCATCTTCAAGCTAAAATATCTCTTCCTCGGCACGACATACATCTTTAATCATTTCAGCCGTCTTATCGCGCGAAAGCTTAAAGAGAAAAACTATGAGTTTGTGTTTCAGTCACAATGTTTGTGCGATTCAAGTGGTCATGGTATTCCCGTTTACATTTATACTGATCATACCAACCTGAATAACCTGAACTATCGGTTCATCGATTCCGAGAAGTTCATGAGAACACGGAAATTCATAGAGCTTGAACGACGCGCATTGATGAATGCCAATTATGTTTTTGTGATGAGCAAGAATATTGGGGATTCTCTCGAACACCAGTACGGGCTGCCTGCGAGTAAAATAAAGTTGGTTTACGCGGGAAGCAATACATCCGTTCCTCCGACGATCGATCACTCGAAGTATCATAATAAGAATATCATCTTCGTTGGAAAAGAGTGGGAAAGAAAGGGTGGACCGCTTCTGATAGAAGCATTCAAAAAGGTGGTTGAGCGAGTACCCGACGCTACGCTGACAGTGATAGGATGTAATCCTGATGTCAACGTCCCGAATTGCAAAATACTAGGAGAACTTCCCCTCCCGGAGGTGGCGAAACATTATGCGAGAGCCTCTGTTTTCTGCATGCCCACCGTTCGCGAACCATTTGGAATAGTGTTCGTCGAAGCAATGTTCAATCGTCTTCCGATCGTGACAAACAATATGGGCGCTGCGCCTTATTTCGTTACAGACAAGAATGGTTACCTGTTAGAAAACAACGCAGAGGATTTTGCCAATGCGCTTGTTGATCTGATCACCCACCCCGAAAAGTGCGATGCTTTTGGTGAAGAGTCTCTGCGAATAGGGCAGGAGTCGTATACCTGGGAGAATACCGGAATACACATGGCCGAGAGTATTCGTGGTGTTGCTGTAGAACACGCCTGAGCCATACAACAATCGCGTTAGTCTGCTCGGGTGATATCTCTTGTATGGCTGGCTACGGCTCCACCGTGAAAGTAACTTTCTTTACGTTTTCTGAATCGGTTCCTATGATGGCTTCAAACTTTCCTGGCTCAGTACCCCAGGTCATATCTGCGCGATAAAACGACAGCTCTTTTTCTGTGATATCAAAAGTAATGGTTTTCGTTTCTCCGGCAGGGATAAGTATTTTTTGAAATCCCTTCAATTCTTTAACCGGACGTGTCACACTTCCAACAAGATCTCTGATGTAAAGCTGGACCACTTCCTCACCATCTATCTTGCTTGTATTGGTTACTTTTACAGAGGCCTGGATCTTTCCATTTGAAGTCAATGTCGGCGAAGTCAGAGTGATATCAGAGTATTCAAACTTAGAATAGCTTAATCCATACCCGAATGGATATAAAGGCGAGTTCTTGATGTCGCGATATTTTGAGACATATTGTCTTGTGTTGGCAGGCTCATCATACTTACCATGATAGGGTCTACCGGTATTTTTGTGGTTGTAGTAAACAGGAATTTGTCCGATAGAACGAGGGAACGACATCGGTAATTTTCCGGATGGGTTGTAGTCGCCGAAGAGTACATCCGCCACTGCGTTTCCTGCTTCGGAACCAAGTGTCCACGTTTCCAGAATAGCAGGGATATGATGATTGATCCATTCAAGAGTCAGAGGTCTTCCGTTGAGAAGAGTCACGACAATTGGCTTACCCGTCGCCGAGATTGCTTTTACAAGATCTTCCTGAACACCAGGGAGTCCGATCTCTCCCCGGGATGCGCCCTCCCCATTCATCACCGCGCTTTCTCCAACAACCATGATCACAACGTCTGCCTTACGCGCAACAGCTTCGGCGGCCGCGAAGGTGTTTTTATCATTTTTGTAAAGGTCACATCCGCGATGATAAAGAACCTTTGTATTCGCGCTCACCTTCATTTTTATCCCTTCCAAAATAGAAACGGGATCATTCGACTCACCAAAGAAAGCCCAAGTGCCATTCATGTCTTCCTTATTATCAGCAAGGGGACCGATGACAGCAATTGTTTTGGTGTCTTTTTTCAGAGGAAGAACATTGCCAGTGTTCTTAAGCAAGACAATGGATTTCTTTGCAACGTCTCTCGCGAGATCAAGGTTAGCTTTGGACCGGATGATTCTCTTTTCGCGTTCTTCGTTGGAGTATAAATAAGGATTATCAAAAAGTCCGAGCGCAAATTTCAGGTTAAGCACTCTTCGCACGGCGTCATCCAAATACTTTATGTCGAGTTTCCCTTCTTTCACGAGCTGAGGGATCTGCGTAACATAGAGGAAGGACATCATGTCGAGATCAGTTCCTGCCTCCAGTGAAAGCTTCGCCGCGTGTTTTCCGTCTTCTGCGATTCCATGATTGATGGTTTCGCCCACCGCACCGTAATCCGAAATGATAAGACCGTTATACTTCCAGTCTGATTGAAGGATGCCACGGATCAGATCTTTGTTTGCAGTGGCTGGAATGCCATCGAATTCATTGAAAGACGGCATGAGTGACGCTGCGCCTGCGTCGATCGCAGCCTTGAAAGGTGGGAGAAATGTTTCGTAGAGAGTGCGGCGCGAAATATCGACAGTGTTGTAATCACGTCCTGCTTCGGCGGCACCATAGGCAACAAAATGTTTGACGCAAGCCGCCAGGGTAGCCGGGTCGGCTAGATCATTTCCTTGAAAGCCTTTGACGCGTGCAACGGCAATGACCGATCCCAGGAATGGATCTTCACCTGCACCTTCAGCGACGCGTCCCCATCTCGGATCGCGAGTGATATCCACCATGGGTGCGAAAGTCATTGAGATCCCCGCAGCCGTTGCTTCTTCAGCAGCCATTCGGGCGGAACGCTCAATAAGATCAAGATCCCAGCTTGCAGCCTCTCCAAGCGGGATGGGAGTGACTGTCTTAAAACCGTGAATAATGTCCGCAGCGAAAAGCAACGGTATCCCCAGACGCGATTCTTCGATGGCAATTTTTTGAAGCCGGGATGTGTACGCGGCTCCATGTACATTGAATAGTCCTGTGATGCTTCCGCTTCGGATTTGCTCATCGAATTTTTGCGACTGCGCTGTATGCATTGTTGGGCCCGTTACTATTGTCTCACCCACAATGAAGTTCAGCTGCCCAGCCTTTTCCTCGACTGTCATCCTTGAAATAAGCGATTCAATCTTTTCTTCGCGTGGTGAAACCCCGGCATTCTGTCCGAAGGCCGCGAATGTCAGAACCATGAAGGCGCATAGTATGACGAAGAAGGTGGTAGTTTTCATAATACTGTGGGTAATACGATAAGAGGATTAGAAAAAAGGAACGAAAGCAGAGTGAATCATGCCTTCGTTCCCGACAAACAATTAGGGGGTTCTTAATCGACTTGTCTGAGGTCGTCGAAGTAGTACACTACATTTTCCGCGCATGATCCGCGGTCAAAGTAGATTACCAGATTTTTATATGTATTAGGATCTGTAATATCGGAGAAGTCGAAAGTCACTTCCTGCCATTCACCCACCGCTGTAATGGATGCTGTTCTTTCTGCAGAAGGTTCTGTATCCGGATGCGCGAGACGTTCCATTCGAAGCGTTACATCAGTGAGTTTCTCTTCGGCGTAAACTTTCATCTTTAGTTTTTTCTTTGTAGTTGCACCGAAGTCGATGGCTGACGAAAGGTTGAAGGCGACGCCTCCCCATGTTTCGCATCCCACAGTGCTGCGGCTGTATTGATTAACAAAGCAACTCTCATTGACGGCGTCCACCTCGGGGTTGTTTACACGTCCACCGGTTACTCCGCCAAATCCGCCGAACGAAGACACTGCTGTTTTCAGCGTGATTCTGATTTCCTGACTTCCGTCGATGATTTCATCAGCATCGGCAACGCAATCATCATCCGGCGGTTCCATGCCGGGGATTGTCGGTTCGTCAGCGGGATCATCATAATGTACAAGTACAAAACGCCAGTAGTTCGCACTGCCATGAAGCGCCTCAACAATCAAGGTGTCGATATTTCCATCGACAAGCTTCACAACATTGTAAGTAAGTGATTGCTGCGGGACTACGACTTCAGCATCGGTGCCTACTTTTTGAAGTCCAATAAAAGCCCCAAGCCCCGTGAGTGTGAGTTTCTTTGTTGATGGGTTGAAGTCGAAGGTGTGAGTTCCATCATTCCATGCGGTCAGGTCTGCATCGTTCTTTCCAACGAAATTGGCATCGTCCGAATCGGTGCAAATAGAACCAATCTCATCACTCCATGGTCCGAATTCTCCTGCGTCAGCGAAAAAGTCTCCCTTTGTATCGTATGTAAATTGACCGTTAAGACTGAAGATGTATTCATCATTGAACACGCAAGGCCTTGCCGACAAGGGCTCGGCTCCACCCAGTGCCCAGTAGATCGTACTTCGATCTTGAGGCCCTATTGCGATTGGGAAAATACCGTTTCCGGCCTCGCGAACAAGTTTCCAGCTTTTTGACGTGTTGCCTGTCAGTTTGCGCAGCTCATTCTGAGGGTCCAAAACTGTGACTGATTTCGAAATCTTCGAAGTGCGGCCATCTTCTGAAGTCGCGGTCAGTTCAACGTCGTAAGTACCGGGTGCGAATGTATGCTGGGGATTCATTTCGGTTGATGCAGCACTCCCGTCATCGAAATTCCACGAAACGGTCGTCGCCCCAATCGATTTGTTGGTAAACACGATGGTAGCCACATCAGCGGGCTTTGCCTGAAACTCGAAGTTTGCCTCAAGCAGCGGAACAGGATCGGCTTTGTCATCCTCTCCGCACGAAAATGCGAGGGCTGATGCCACAATAATAAGGATCCAGCGGTTCATTAATAGCTTGTACATTGTTTAAAAGGTTAGGTTGAGGCAGCTGGAGAAGACTCCGGAACCGCCCTTGATTTTGACTTAACCTTCGGCAATGCATTCAATCAACGGAGCATGATCTGTTTCTCGAAATCGATTGCCAAGGCGTTCACAAAAATTGCTTACCCAATCGCAGGATTCAATTAACCTAGCTCATCAATTCTACATCATGAGGGCACGAAACACTACATCAAAAATACATCATGTACTCCGGAACGTCCTTTTTCATTTAAAAAAATCGTTTTCTGTCCTAGCTTTCGGTACTACAATCGCGGCGCGTATGTTCATCACTTCACTCCAAATCCGTTCCCGGCTCATCATTTCGGTCATGATCCTGTTTCTTCAGCTGGTTCTCACGCCGCCCGTGGCCGCTCAGACTCTGTCCGGGCTTCCTTTTGTCAAAACCTTCCATCCTGTGGAGTATCAGGCTGGGATCCAGAACTGGGCGATTGCTCAGGACCGGCGAGGTGTCATCTATGTGGCGAACAATTTTGGCTTGCTTGAATTTGATGGTGTGAAATGGGCCACTCATAGTGTGAAAAATGGGACGAAAGTGCGTACCGTGGCGATTGACGGGAAGGGTCGTATTTATGTGGGCAGTCAGGGCGATTTTGGATATTTTTTTCCGGACGAAAATGGGGAGCTTCAGTATACCTCTCTCGCCGACAGTCTGGAAGTGCGGTACCGGGACTTCGACGAAGCCTGGACAATCTTCATTGATAAAGAAACCGTTTATTTCTGCACGTTTTCGCGCATTTACGTTTATGATGGTCAGTCTTTCACCGTAGTTGAAAGCGATTCCCCGCTCGACCTGTCATTCTTGGTAAACCGGGACCTCTTTGTGAATCTGTGGGCCTCTGGTATTGGAACACTAAGGGGAAATTCGCTTCAGCTGATCCCCGGTGGGGAATTCTTCAGAGAAAAAGGCGTCTCCGGAATTTTGCCAGTAGGTTCAGATCATTTTCTCATCTCGACTTTTCAGGACGGGATCTACATTCTTGACAAAGGAACTACGCGTGAGTGGAATCCTGCGATGCAAAACTTCTTTAGAGAGGCGCATGTGAATTGTCTTATCCGCCTCAAGAACGGTGACTTTGCGGTCGGCACCCAAAACAACGGACTGGTTATTCTTACTGAGGCCGGTAAACTAAAAATGCAGCTCACCCGTGGCCGCGGTCTGGAGAACAGGACGGTCCTTGGATTATATGAAGATGACCTTCATAATCTTTGGGTCGGGCAAAACAATGGTATTGCGCACGTAGAGCTTGGATCTCCCTTTACGTTTATCAATGAGCAGAATGGCTTGCCCGGAACAGGTTATTCAGCGTATCTCGATAACGATGCTCTCTACCTTGGAACAAACACAGGGCTATACGTCCGGCCCCGTCACGGGGTTGGGGACTTCCGTCTGCTGGAAAATACACGTGGGCAGGTGTATCATTTGGGAAAATATAATCAGCAGATTTTGCTGGGGCATCACAAGGGAGCGTTCTCTATCAACGGTAAGGCTGAATCAATTTCAAGAGAGCCTGGATCATGGGTGTTTCTTATACCAAAGCGAGATCCTATGCGCGCCATTGAAGGAACATATAATGGTTTGCAGGTTTATGAATGGAAGAATGGTTCGTGGAATCTCCGAAAAAAACTCAGTGGATTTGCAGAATCTTCACGTGTTATGGCGGAAGATGAGAATGGAAATCTATGGGTCACGCATGGGTATAAGGGCGCTTACCGATTGAGGATTGATTACGAATCGGACAGTATCCTATCCGTTGATTATTACGGACGCGACAAAGGATTCCCGAGTCATCTTCTGATTAATGTGTTTAAGGTCAGGAATGAATTGTTGTTTACGAGTGAACATGGTGTTTTCCGCTACCTGGCTTCCGAGGACCGTTTTATAAGGGATGAAGTGTTCACTGCCCTTCTTGGGGCGGATGCCCAGATATGGAACATGCAGGAAGATGCGTTCGGTAACATTTACTTCGCAGGCGCGTCTCAAATGGGAGTAATGCGGAAGAGTTCGATCGGAGAGTACACGTTAGAAAAGAGTTCCTTCAATAAGATCCGTCGCCATCTGAATGATGATCTTATCAATATCACGATCCTCCAGAACAACGATGTTCTATTTGGTGCAAAGGATGGATTCATACATTATGATCCTTCAAAGAATTCGCCCGCTAACTCGAATTTCAGGACGTTGATCAGGCGAGTATCCATAACGTCAAAAGGAGACTCGGCAATTTTTCTGGGAAACTTCAGCGCGAACGGGGCCGTTGTGGATCATCAGCCTGGCCTCGGACCAAAACTCGACTTCGTGGACAACTCTCTCTTGTTCTCTTTTGCTGCATCTTCCTATGAAGGCAACTTTGAACGCCAATACCAGTTCTTACTTGAGAACTATGACAATGACTGGTCGGACTGGACATCACAGACACAGAAAGAATATACCAACCTTAATGAAGGAACCTACAAATTTCACGTGCGGGCACGAAATGCCAGTGGGCAGATCAGCCATGAGGCGACGTTCCAGTTTTCAGTAGCCCCGCCGTGGTATCGTTCTGTTTTCGCTTATGTGGTGTACTCGTTTACCATTATGGCACTATTGTTTGCTGCATTTAATATCCTCGACAGAAAGTACCAGAGGGAACAGAAGCTTCTGGAAGAGAAGCAGCAGCAGAAACTCAATGAGAAGGCGAGTGAGATCGAAAAGATATCTCAGCAATCGCAGGAGGAGATTACCCGGCTGCAAAACGAAAAGCTCGAAGCAGATTTGCGGCATATGAACAACGAGCTGGCTACTGCGACAATGCACTTGTTGAACAAAAACGAATTTATCACTGGAATAAAGAACCAGCTGAACCATATAGTTCGTAAGAATGGCCACGACGACGCGAAAAAGGAACTGCTTCAGATCACTAAAGACATTGAGAATAACATCAGCGCAGATGCGGACTGGGAACACTTCCAATTTCATTTCGATCGTGTTCACGGTGACTTTACTAATCGATTCAAAGGAACCTTCCCGAATCTGTCTCCGCAGGAGATCAAGCTCAGCGCTTATCTTCGGATGAATCTGTCGACAAAGGAAATTGCACAGCTGCTCAATATTTCGGTAAGAGGGGTGGAGATCAGTCGATACCGCCTGCGTAAGAAACTTCATTTGGATCGCGCTCAGAATCTTCAGGATTTTATTCTGAATTTTTAGCTGGCATAAGATTTCGGGACCATGCCCAAAAACGTTATGAAGAAAACGATAATGATTGCGGCAGGCTTTCTTTGCTGGAGCTTATGCGCGTTGGGTCAGGATACGTTGGAAGTTACTCCTGTGGCTCCCGGACCGTCTGAAAATCGCATTATGGATAGCGATCAGAAAGAGGAACGCGTGGCTGTTGAACTGGACAAACTCCCCCCGCGGATGCAGAAAACATTAGCGGACGATGCAAAATTTGCAAACTGGAAGGAGGGTGGTGATCTATACTACGATAAAGGCAGCGAACAATACATCGTGCACGTGGTTTCCGATAACAAAACCATCACTTACCGGTTCGATAAGAAAGGCAACCCTCTGGCCACTGATGAAATGCCTGTGAAGGAGGGTACCAACCATTAGGTGAGGTGAATTTTTCATAAATTGTACGCTGTTCGAACCTGGCTCGTGAGCCTGTTGTTGTTCTTACTGCTTAAATATGACTACACTGTTCATCAAGAATATGGTTTGCAACCGTTGTGTGATGGTTGTGACCGACGAGTTCCAGAAACTTGGTTTCCATCCCGAAAAAGTTTCTTTGGGGGAGGTTCATTTAATGGAGGATAATCTCTCATCAGCCGATCTGTCCCGTGTGGATGCATCGCTGCAAAGCCTTGGTTTTGAGAGAATAGATGATCGCAAGGGACGTATGGTGGAGCAGATCAAATCGAAGGTCATCGAAATGGTTCAAGATCCAAAATCTGCCTCAAGAAAAATGAATTGGTCGGCCTGGCTCTCTGAGGAACTCCACTATGATTACAACTACCTCAGTAATTTGTTTTCGTCTCTTGAAGGGATCACGCTGGAGCAGTATGTCATCAGACAAAAGATTGAGCGCGCGAAGGAATTGCTTTTCTATGATGAGTTGAACCTTAGCCAGATTGCTAATGAACTTGGTTATAGCAGTGTCGCGCACCTGTCGGCGCAATTCAAAAAAGTCACAGGACTAACACCATCAGAACTTAAGAAGTCCAGAGATAAGCACGAGAGTCGTAAACCCCTCGATAATGTGCATTGAATTAAACGGCGGATCCTTAACTACCGAAAACTATCATGCGGAATATTTCTGACATGTGTCTGCACATGTTTCGCACGCTTCAGCACAAATCGCGCAATGCTCATCATTGTGTTTTCTGCATTCGTCGGCACAAATTCTGCACGCTTCCTCACATAGCTGAAGAAATTGCTTCGACAGCTCGGAGTCGCGCATGATAAGACGTGACCCCTGAAAACATATGTCGGAACAGTCACGTGTAAGCTCAATGCACCTCGCCATCATCGTAACATTTTCTTCAGTCAGGCAACCCGAATTGCACGCGTCGCACGCGAGCGCACAGTTCACCAGTTCCTGAATGACTTCCGTCTGCTGATAGGTTAACCGTTCAGCGGGGGTGGAGTTTGGGTGCTTCATATGTGTCCTGTTTATTCCGATATAAACCTAAATTCTGGGGCCATACCTACCTTGATTAGAAGATTACAGGTTTACAGGATTACATGATTGCTTGATTATGGTCGGTAATTCAAGTCATGGGATTTTTGTACATTGAAAGACATTTGTTTCACGGATGACCCCCAACACACCTTTCATCAATCGCATCCTTCGCGGCGATCTTTCGATTATTTTCTATTTGAGTTTGCTGAAACTTGGTCTGCACCTGGCGGTGAATGCCACAGGTGGTTATGGGCTGTTCCGTGATGAGCTTTATTATATCGCCTGCTCGAAAGAATTAGCGGCGGGCTACGTGGACCATCCACCACTGAGTGTGTACATCCTTCGGTTGACTACGACAATGTTTGGAGACTCTTTGTTTGCTGTACGTCTTTTCAGTGCCATCACCTCCGCCGCGTCCACTTTCATGATCGGTTTAATCGCGATTCGCATAGGAGGTAACAGACTGGCTGCCATGGCAGCATGCGCGCTGTCATTTTCGCCGATCTATCTTGCTATGGGCGGATTCTATTCCATGAATTCCATTGATATTCTGATCTGGATAGTCGTCGCTTATATCATGGTGCGGATCGTGCAGGGAGCGGACCGGACATGGTGGATCTGGTTAGGGATAACTCTCGGTCTGGGGTTGCTTAACAAGATTGGAGTATTATTTCTTGGCGCTGGACTATTCGCCGGCTTATTGTTAACTAAAGAAAGACGCTGGCTTCTAACGCCATGGCCATACGCAGCTGGAGTGATTGCTTTTGCTCTCTTCCTTCCCTACATTATTTGGAATTTTCAAAATTCTTTCGCGCACCTCGAATTTATTCACAACGCTTCCACGCAGAAGTATTCCTCGCAGTCGGCATCTACGTTTCTTTCAGGACAACTACTTCTTAATAACCCGATGTCTATCGTCTTGTGGCTTCCGGGGATCATTGCCCTGTTTAAGTCAAAGCAGCTAAAGCAATATTCCATTCTTGCATGGATGTTCATCATCCCCCTTCTTATCTTCCTGATCAATGGCACAAGCAAACCGGAATATCTTTCGCCGGCCTTCGGGGTTTTATTTGCGGCCGGATCGGTTTTCTGGTCGGAGCGTGTAAGCGTTGGGTTGGTATGGAAGTATGCGTTTGGAATTGTGATGATCCTATGGATGCTCCTTGCCCTTGCCACTTTACCGGTAGTTCTTCCGGTCATGCCCGTCGAAAAATATATTTCGTATTCGAACACGATTGGACTGAAGCCGGAATCCTCGGAGGGAAAAGAGTTATCGGAGTTACCGCAATTTTATGCGGACACTTTTGGGTGGAAAGAAAAAGCCGAAGGGGTTGCCCTTGCTTTCAGGTCATTATCTGAGGAGGAACGTGCCAAATGTGCGATCTTTTCTAACAATTATGGACGCTGCGCCGCGATAGATTATTACGGCAAGAATTTTGGACTGCCGCGCGCAATTGGCAGCCACAATAATTACTGGATCTGGGGACTCAGAGGTTTCACTGGCGAAGTGTTGATTATCCTGGGAGGACGGATGGAAGATCATCGCGCGGACTTTGCATCAGTGGAGCTTGTCACGGTTGTAAAATGCACGTATTGCATGCCTTATGAAAATAATGTTTCGGTATTCATTGGCCGCGGTCTGAAGCAACCCCCTGAGAAGGTGTTTAACGACGAGAAGAATTTTGAATAGGCAACAGGTAACCCTTTGGGGATGACAGTGTAGGACATTTTCCTCAGCTTTCCCCATTACGACGTTCCCAACCCTCGCAATAGACGCCGTTTGTCCATTTCTCACTATGGAACGATTAATGTTGCTGTTCGACAAAATCGGAATCCAAAATGACCCAATATCCTCTCTATTATCAAAAAGATTCAGTTTGTATTAAACGGGAATCTGCCACATCAGGCAAACAAGTTACGATACCGGAAGCCTGCCGTATCAACAAGTTCGGATTTCAGCTTATTCATACAGAGAGCAAGCTCGCATTCGACGCCCTCGTCATCGATATGAGAGAGGTATCATTTGAGGTGTATGAAAAGTATCTGATTATTCTCCATCAATTCAACCAACGTCAGCCATCCGGATTTCGTGAGTTACACGAAAGAACTCCCGAGTTCGCAGGGATGGGGTCACCTCGTACTCCTGGACGATAAATTCTTGTTTGTCGTAGCAATCAACGTGAGTATTATAGATTCAAAGAAGGACCTTCGCTGGAGTGTGCAGCGAATTAATGACTGGTATTCGAGCCGGCCATGGATGATAGGGTGTAACTATATTCCCTGTTCAGCAATTAATCAATTGGAGATGTGGTCACGCGATTCATTTGACGAGACTACAATACGTCGTGAACTGGGCTGGGCATCAACGCTTGGATTTAATACGCTACGTGTCTTTCTGCATGACTTATTATGGACCCACGATCGTGATGGGTTTCTTCAACGGATTGACAAATTTTTGGATATCACTAATGAATACGGAATCAGTGTGATGTTTGTCATCTTCGACGGCGTGTGGGATCCGTATCCCACAATGTCACCGCGGGAGCCAAAAAAGTATGTGCACAATTCGGGATGGCTGCAG
>JAEYXN010000123.1 GCA_023431285.1 Bacteroidota bacterium | reverse complement strand
CCTTCCCGGCTGAGGATGATCATGAACATCTTCTGGATAGAAGCATCATCCTCTGCAATCAAAATTCGTGGTCTCATAAGTTCTATTTAAGAGGCTCAGACAAAAGGATATACCACCATCCGCCCGGATAGTTTTGCCCAAATACTTGAAAGTTTGATGATTAAAGTGCACAAACGGCTATTCCCCACACTCAAAGAAATCCTGCAATGCCATCGTAAGTTCCTGAACACTTGCTGATTTTACGATAAAAGCGGATGCTCCGAGCCGCTGGGCGTCCAAAAGATCCTTTATTTCAGAAGAGGTTGAATAGATCACTACAGGAATATCTTTCAGCTCCTCATCGTTTTTAAGATGCTCCAGGCATTGCTTGCCGTTCATCCTGGGCATATTAAGGTCCAGGAAAATGAAGTCGGGCAAGGTGTCCTCACTTCGCAGATGCGCCAGCGCTTCCACGCCATCGTACGCACGAATCAAAGTCACCGGGCGGTCCGCCTGTTCCAGTGCAAGCGAAAAGATCTCATGATCGTCGATATCGTCGTCGACGAGCAAGCAGATCTTTCTATGTGAGCCATTTGTTTCCACACCGGATGACATAATCAAATTTAAAATATTTCAAACAGGTTGCCCAAAACTCATTGTGATTCTAATTCTGCGGAAGGTATTCTTCTACTTTCTCAAGAATGTGTTCCTCTACCTTTTCAATAGGTCTTAACAACTTCTTCATTTTGTTGCTGGGCTGCAGACGATAAATAAAATTAACCCTCAGCGTCCCCGCGTTTATCGCCACTACGCGATTATGAAACTGCGGAAGCCTGAGCGCCCGCGACTGATAGAAAACATTCACTCCCCATTGACGGACATTGTAGCCACTCGAAAGCCTCAGTGAAGTGTTAGGACTTACTCCTGCAAACGTTTCCTTTTCCGAACCATCATCGTAACGGTTCAAACCAGCATTTAGCCCTATCGTTGCCCCCGTATTGATAAAGAACTTCTTGAACACCCATGTGTACGCATAACCAGCATTCGGGCCGAACTCCAGAAACCGCATCTTCCGCATTCCATCCACCTCCAATGATTGCAACTCCTGTGGAACAATTGTACTATCTGCACGAAATCGCCCCATGAAAAGTTCAACACCCACCAGAAATGTTCCCGCAGATTTTTTCTGCCATTCAGTTTGCTGGAACGCTGCCCTGTATGAAAACTTCCGATTATTAAGGACATATTGGACGGATCCACCCAGTGCACCCACAGCAAGATCGGGTCGTACGTAGAATTCGCGAGTGGAATTACCGAACCTCCTGTCGGGAAGATGAAACCCTTTATAGAACTGAATCAGGAAATCCCCGACGAATCGACGTCCATAAGTATGGAATTGCGCGTCGAGATTTCGTGTGGAGCCTCGTGACTCCTGCGGCTTAAGAACACCCGCACTGAGGTTTAGCGTTGCAAATCTGTAGGTGAATCCCAAACCGACACTGAATGTGGTGTTTGGCTGATAACGGAGTGAATACCCGCCACGAAGATTGGAGTAGCTCATTCCTGAAGATTTTCTAGTCACCAGGAACCTTGGCATCACGAGACCATTGTAAGACTCGATGTATGCCGAATCATACAAAGAGGCATCGTCGGCTTGCGCAGATGCGTCCGGGCATACCCACATTATGAAAAAACACAAACCAGATAACAATGATAGCCTCATATGAAAAAAGCCGGGGTCGCCGGCTTTGTGGTTGTCGATTATAAACAAATTAAGATTTACTCTGCTCTGAGGAGCGATCCTTCTTTATCGAAATAATAATCCCGGTTATTCATTCCGTCTCTCACCTCTACCTTGTACATCGAACCGGAATCATTTCTATACACGCCGCCACTCTCCCATCCGCGAAACTTTTCATCCTGAAGAATTCTTTGCAGAAAAAGAGGAACCTCCTCGCGCTGAATCTTTATGTATGGATCATCGGCTCCGGGAGTGTTTTCCGAAAGTATCGGAGACTGCTCACCTGGCACCGACGGCTGTGACGCTTCTGAGGTATCGGGGGTATATTCTAAAGTATCCTGAATCACTTGCCCCCACACCGTGCAATTCACTAAAAGGAATGCCGAAAAGATCAATACAGCTCGCATGATTTACCAAATGTAAAAAGCGATGCCAGCCACCCGCCTACATTTCATTATTCCGCACCGCCTGTCTGTCAGAAATCGAAGACACAGGGCCTTTGGATCTTTTTGATTCCGCCTGGTAACCTTTCACCGATACATCTGCACCTGTGCTTACAGGAAGAAACTGATTTGTCAGACTGAGCAGTGTGCTGACCCACGATGGAGCAAGACCATTCAAAAAGGTAGCGATCTTCGCAGTTGCCCCCAACACTCTCTCAGTGTCTCCGTATTCAATCGCTTTGATGATCCTTCGTGCAGCGACATCCACGCTCTGTGATAGTAACGGATTAGAATCCGCATGCTTAAACCATGCATACTCTTTCTCATGATCACCTTTCACCACAACATTACGCGGCGAGCCTGATCGGATAAGATTCGGTACTACTGTTGTCACGTGAATGTTATGTTGTTTCAGTTCAGCATGCATTCCTTCTGATAGTCCGACCAGTGCGAACTTGCTCGCACTATATGGAAGAAGATGCGGAACGGCAATCTTTCCACCAATAGAGGTAATGTTCACGATTCGGCCCCCACCCTGACGAAGGAAGTGTGGCAGGGCATGATGCATGGTGTACAGAGAGGCCCAGAAGTTGACATCCATCGCTTCTTCATAATCCTTCAGCCCCATTGATTGAACAGGGCCTACCTGAATCACACCGGCATTATTCACGACGACATCAAGGCGACCAAAATATCTGATCAGATCACTGATCAGTTTCTTAACTTCAGAACGATTGGTGAGATCAACTTTCGAAGCAAGTACATCGCCACCGAGTGAAGTAAGTTCCTGCCTGGCCTTTTCCAGCTGGTCTTCAGTCCGCGCACATATTCCGACTCGCGCGCCTTTCTTCACGAGCTGTCGGCTGAGCTCAAGTCCTAAACCACGCGATCCACCGGTCACAAGAACTACCTTGCCGGCCAGGTTAAACTTATTGAGCTCATTGTAAATGGCCGACCCTACCAAAAATAGTCCCGCACCGGCAGCAACCCACTGAAGTAGTTCTCCTGTATTATCATTCTTCTTCGCCATATTGGATTTATTTATTGGTCAGTTTCACGAGGTGCGACAGGCAGACTTTCTAAAGTGTCTGCTTGTCTACGTTTCGGATAATCGTTAATAATGGTTGAATGATCATCCGGGGGAAGAACGGCAGGGCTGATAACGGTCACAGTATCCGTAGAGAGGTTTCTTTCGTTCGAAGTCTCATCCTGACCACCCAGTACCCTCAATTCGGAGTCAGGATTTGTCCTGCGTAGTGTTCCTGGAATCTCTTGTCGTCGCACGCCAGTCTCAGTGTTTCGCTGAGTGGGTTGTATCTCCGACTCAGGATCCTGCGCCATGGCGACCAATGAAGCAAACAGGAACGCAGTAAGCATTGTAATTTTCATCATAAGCAGAGCCCCAAATCATAATGTGTTACAATATGATGCCAGTTGCGACTGTACTCCGAAGGGTTTCACCAGTGCGGTTCAAATAATTTATGGAAGACTAGCGCACAAAAAAATATGAGAAGCCGGGTCGAAGCGACAGGAGGAACATCAAGAGGAAAGATTCCCGTCGGGAGATTGATTATCAACGACGAATTGCAAAACCGGGAGAGCAATTGTATTGAAAAAGGCAGGAATGAACAGAATTCCCTGGGTCGCTTACGGTTAGGCACTGAAAAGGATTTTTACTTTCTTTGTGCCCTGTTAAACAAATGAAAATGCGACTAATTATTGTTTTTATGGCTCTGCTTGCAGCGCCAGGGTTATATGCCCAATCGAAAAAAGAACTGCAGGCCCAGGCCAATCAGCTGCGTACTGAGGTAGCTAAACTTCAATCTGAAATTCAGGAGCTGCAAAAACCTAAAGAAGTATTACTGGACAATGAACATAAAAAAGCCAGCTACGCTCTCGGAACTTTGATGGCTTCGAACTTTCGCTCACAGGGAGCTGACTCTCTCGACGTAGATGCGATGAGCGCTGCGTTGCGCGATGTACTGGTGAACGATTCTTCACGAATGGAACAACAGGAAGCGATGATGACCTTTCAGACCTATATGCAAAAAGCTGTAGAAGCTAAAGGCGCGAAAGTAAGAGAAGAGAACAACAAGTTTCTGGAAGAAAACAAAAAGAAAGCCGGAGTTCAGGTTACTTCGAGTGGATTACAGTACGAAGTGTTGAAGGAAGGAAAAGGAAAGAAACCAACAGCTGAAAATCAGGTTACTGTCCATTACACCGGTAAACTCGTCGACGGAACAGTATTCGATACTTCTGAAGACGGAGAACCTGTTACGTTCGGAGTTACGCAGGTAATTCCAGGCTGGACAGAGGCGCTGCAGCTGATGAAAGAGGGTGATAAATTCATGCTCTACATCCCTGACCACCTTGCCTATGGCGAAAGAGGCGCAGGAGGACAAATACCTCCCTACTCGATTCTCATCTTCGAAGTAGAGTTGCTAAAAGTAAATTAACATGATAAAAAGCCTGGCCAACACCAGGCTTTTTTAATATACCTCCTGCGGCACAACGACCACACCTCTTCCTTCACAAGTGCCGGAAGCCTTATCAAATTTTACAAAGATGCGCGCATCAGGATTGCTTTCAAGAAATTGTCTGTCTTGTTCTGTCCACGTATAGGTGGTTTCGAGATGAGAAACCTCGAGCTCATCACCAGGCATGATGTCCATGATTTCACTCCTGTCAAGTTCTACGAGAAGAACGTCCGATTTAACACTGTACTTCATAACATGTTTTTTCGGAAAAGAGAAAAAAACGATACCGCATGAGATAATATTCCTTTGGGAAGACCTTTCTGCAATACTTTAGCTACTACTGCGGACAACTTTCCCGATAACCGCGTCCGCTTATATCATGGCCTATCCACAATGGTCCAGGTCGAGCGATCATCTTTCCCGTAGATCAGGCCATTATTCATAAAGAAGAGCTCACGTCCATGGGCATCGGTCTCCTTTTTTTGAAGATAAACGGGAATACCATTGTTCTCTCTGGTGAGGAAATTAACCAATGCATTTAATGTGGGTGCTACATCCGACAGCCATTGATCATCCGTCTCTCTTACAAAAGCGCCACTCATAATCCAGGTGTTTCCGGTAAGCTTAAAAAGTTACTGCCAACATGGAGGCGACATTACTGTAGTTTGACAGGAACAGCGAGTCTTACATCAGACCAATCAAACACAGCTTCTATTGCGTCACCATCTTTTCTTAATGTAATAGTATACTGCTCCACCGGAGAAGAACGTTTTTCGACGGGAACATAGGTTTTGAGAATGTCCTTTGAAGGATCAGGATCAAAAGCACCCCATCTGCCAAGCTCAGTGTTGAGAATAAATTCAAAACGCTCCGGCCCCGGGATCGCGTATATTCTGTACGTTCCAGCTTTCAATGCCTCGTTGTTGAAAAGCACATCATTGCTGAAAGATATTTCTGTGGCTTCATTAGCACCAAGACGCCAGTACTTTCCATAGGGCTGGAGGGCCTTTTCGTCTTCCGTCCCGAATATCACCCGTCCGCGCACTGAAGGCCTGCTGTAATTGACGGAGACAGTCAATCCGTTATGAGAGA
>JAEYXN010000105.1 GCA_023431285.1 Bacteroidota bacterium | reverse complement strand
TCATATCCTCGCTCACCTTCTGATCCAAAATCTTCGCATACTGTTGCGTTGTCCTCAGCGTCTTATGCCCCAGCATCTTGCTTACCGTTTCAATAGGTACACCGTTAGTCAAAGTCACGGTAGTTGCAAAAGTATGTCGCGCAGTATGAAATGTCATCTTCTTGTTGATCTCGCAGCGGTCTGCGATCTCTTTTAAGTACTCATTCATTTTTTGGTTGCTGGATACTGGCAAGAGCTTTCCTTCATTCACACACTGCGGATGATCTTTATAGGCATCCATGATCTTCAATGCTTGAGGCAGGAGTGGGACGCGCGTGGCAGTTTCGGTTTTCACTCTTTCCGTGTGAATCCATTTCTCCCCATCATGACCGATGACAATATCCACTCTTCTTAATTTTTGAACATCAGCATAAGCGAGACCGGTGTAGCAACAAAAGACAAAAATGTCGCGCACGGTCGCGAGGCGCTCTGCTGAAAATTTTAAAGCAATGATTTTGTCAAGTTCATCTTGAAGTAAGTATGGTCTATTCGTTTCGCGGATCTTTACTTTGAAACTCATGAACGGATCTTTGTCAATCCATTCGTTGGCAACGCAGATGCGAACGATCTTCTTTAACTTTTTGATTGTACCCATCGCGGTGTTGTGATCCATATTGCGAACGGATTTCAGAAAGAATTCGTAGTTGGTAATGAACTGATGATTGAGTTTATCCAAAGGAATGTCGACAACCCCTTTGTGCTTCAAGTAATCTTCCAAAGAAACAAGCGCTGACTTGTACCGCTTTAATGTTCCTTTCGCATACTCTTTCCCTACCAGAGCTTTTATTTCTTCAACGTGTTCCTTGTAAACTTCCAGGAGTGTCTTACAATCTTTGATGTCTTTACCGAGTAAGAAACTTTTTACTTTGTTGGCAGTGATGTCGATGCCCTTTAACATCATCTCACGTTGCGCTTCGAAGACTCTTCCCTGAAGCATGTCGAGATAATAATTCAATTCGCGTGTAGATTCTTTTTTCGAGTACACCATTCTGCAAGCTTTATTGTCCCACTTCTCAGGATCAACTTCTCGCTGCGTTGCCATTTCGAAACGGTCGCCTTCAACGGTCACTCTCATGTAGATCGGTGCCGGTCCACTCACATAGCTCGTTCTAGTTCTTAAAAAGAAGAGCACTTTCAATGATTTGTTCATCAAACAGAAATTTTAATGGTTAATAAATTTCCTTTGATGTCTTTGCTGAATCAAGATGTTCATTTGCTGAACTACTTGATAATGACCCTCTTCGGTGAGTTCTGGTGAGCAAAATTTTTCTGAGAGCTGCTGCTCCCGATCTGCTCACCAGACGATTGAGAATCGGTGACTTTTTCGAACTGCGTTTAAAACAAAAAAGCCCACAAAAATCAATTTTGTGAGCTTTCGAGTGTTTTGGTTTGTCAACCTGTGATCCCGCTGGGATTCGAACCCAGGACCCATACATTAAAAGTGTATTGCTCTACCAACTGAGCTACGGAATCCTACTTCGCTAAAGCTTCGTAGGACTCCGTCCTAGAGCGGCTTTGCTTTCTTCTTCGCTAAAGCTTCGTAGGACTCCGTCCTAGAGTGGCTTTGCTTTCTTCTTCGCTAAAGCTTCTTAGGACTCCGTCCTAGAGTGGCTTTGCTTCTTCTTCGCTAAAGCTTCGTAGGACTCCGTCCTAGAGCGGCTTTGCTTCTGAAGCGTTCAGGACACGTCCCTACTGCTTCGATTCTTGGTAAGATCAGGACTTCCTCCCAACCCCTTTATCCTTGTCAATTTCGGCTTCTTTTCCGTTATTGAGGTCGCAAAGGTAACAGAAGATGAAAAAAATGCAATGCCCGGTCTCGAAAATTATTCCGCTCGTTGCAACTCTTCTTTGCCTCGCGTTCTCCCCGGCGTTAAGCCAATTCTCGAACTATCGCCTGCAAACGGCTGATTCTCTTTTTACTGCGAAACAATACACCCAGTCGCTGCAGCACTACGAAAATATCTTCGCCCAAAATCAATATTCCCCCGCAATGCTCATGAGAATGGCCTTCATCGAAGAAGGTCTCAACCACATCGGCAAGGCAATGTACTACCTCAACCTCTATTACCTCAAAACCTCCGACGCCTCCGCGCTCGATAAAATGTCCCAGCTCTCACAAAAATTCAGGCTGCAAGGCTACGAAAACGGCGATACCGAAACCGCTCTGTCATTCTACCGGCAGTACGAAGACCACATCTCATATACCCTCGCCGCCATCCTGTTCTTCTTTTTCGCTCTCATCGTATTCCAAACGCGCCGCCATAAAAGCATCGTCGCCCTCTTTGTCGCTATGCTGTTCTTCGCCATTATTTTCGTCGGACATCTCAACCTCCTCTCTTCCGCCGAACGCGCTATCGTCTCTTCAGGAAATACATATATTATGGAAGGTCCGTCGGGTGCCGCTCCCGTTGTAGAGGTCATCGCTCCGGGACATCGCGTCTCCATCGTGAGCCGTCATGATGTGTGGGTGGAAGTAGAATGGCGCGACCGCCGTGGCTATATCAAACAAGATCGCCTCCTGCCCGTGTTACTCTGAGCCTTCGCCAATCACATGGATCCAGCCCGTGTACTCGCGGTTGTGTGAATAACGAATCCTGTAAAAATACACTCCACCCGATTCACCCTCCGGATACCATTTAAATTCGCGATCACTGCTCGTGTACACCTTGCGGCCCCATCTGTTATAAATAGACACCTCCGCGAAAATACCCGCACAATTATCGACAGGAAGAATGTTGATCAGCGTTTCGCCATCGCTGTCGAGTTTGTACATCCCGAAGAAGTCATTGCGATTGTCTGCGTTGCTGGTAATCACATTCGGACGTGGATGAAACTCCGCGTCAGGTGTTTCTCTGTCAATAAGATGAATATCCACCTCCAGCAGATCATTCTTTGCACTGTAACATCGATCATCGGAGACTTTAAACACAAAGGTGAAGTCACTCTCGAAGGTTCCAGGGGGAAACATGTCACACTCCGGTGTCCAGGTAAGCGTCCCATTTACAACACTCATCGCGGGCGTTGATTCGAATGAATAATTCTCCGGCTGTAAAGTACCATTCACGCTTACCAGCTCAAGTGTAAGTCGGTCTGCGGGATCTGTGTCTCCATCTGTTCCCACCAATGGAAGCGTAAGTGTTTGTCCGACGGTGTGCGTCTTCGTTTCCCTGGCCTTACTGCCATCGATGGCCAGCTCAGGCGCGATATTGTCCGGGGGAAGAACGTTTACCTTGACAAATAGCGTATCCGTTAGCACGTAATTACAAACATTGTCATCATCCGTGACGATAAGCTGGAATTCATAAGTGTTTTTCTTGTTGAGATCAATGAAATCACAATTCGGTCGCCACGTAAAAGTCTGCTCGCCTTGTCCTTGAAAGGTCTTTTCAGGATACGACGCGCCCACCTCACTCATGGTGAACCCGACGCCTTCTCCATGAAGATCAAGGATATCGTTATCCTCATCGGAGGCCTGCGTGAGAAAGCTTAGCGTACTGTATAACTTCTGATCGAAAACAATTCTATCCGCATCCGGCAAAGGAGGGTAAATGATCTTCGGATAATGGAAATCCTGGAAGTCTCGCTTGAGTCTAAAGTGAATCGTATCGTTAGGTGTCAGATTGCATTTGTCATGATCGTCGAGCACATACGAAAACTCGAAGTCTGTCTTTTTACTGAAGTCGAATACATCACACCGCGTATCCCAGCTTAACTCTGCGGAAATCTTTCCCGGGATGTCTTCAGAAATCTGCAAAGAAAACCCATAATCAGCGGGATTAAACAACGTCGTAGAACTCAGCGTAAGCGTCATCGATTCATTATCAGCATCAGTTCCCTCGAAGGGCTGTTTCCAGGCCGGGATCTGCAAGCCTTCTGTGATGACATCAATTACAATCTCTTTGTCGAACAACGGATTGGAATTAAATTCCTGTGGAATATTCACTGTCACATAGACGGTATCTTTTCTTGGTAATGGACACGCCTTGTCAGATACGATGATCCCTACTTCATGTTGTTCATTCTCCAGCGGACACTCCGGGAAACACATCGTGAACGTGGCGGGCTGACCATTCTTTAATACTTGTACAGGATTGGAGACGATCTGCGAAGTTATGTTGCGCCTCCGGTTCTTCACCAGGAACGCGCTGATGGTAACGATCTCGTCACGGGTCTGAGAATCAGGATCTGAAATACGCACATCAAAACATCGATTCGTAGTCGTCACGCTAATAGCGCTGCCGTATTCCGAGTCGGGTTGCTCTGTGTGTTTCGCTTCTATGACCGGCTTCTCCGAAGTAGGACAGGAGTTCAGCACCAGCATTTGAAAATCTCTCCGCAGCTCACCGATCTTCACGTCGTCGCGATACTCCTCCACAAGCACGGCAAAAGCATAGAGCCCTGCAACGGTAGGGGTAACCGTCAACATCCCATCCCACGAGATCGCAAGGTCAGGCTTTCCTTTCATAATATTACTCGAAGAAAATCCCGGGCGGTATTGCACATTGGGATACGGTCGCGGCTCCGGTACGTTGTTTGGAGGAAGAGGAGATATATAATGAGTGCTCAGCGGCGTGATCAATGAATACACAAGTGAGTCGCCATCATCATCCTCGCCGGAGAAATCGACATAGTACACCACATTCGGACAAGCATAATCCGCAAGAGGAGGAAATAGTTTCGGGGAAGAATTGAAGAACAGTTCGCCATCTTTTTTCATCGGCGGGATCTCCAGATAAAATGTTTGTCCCGCACTCGGTGAAGACACATCCGGGTTCTCGCTGTAAACATTGGTCAGCGTGTAATTCCGACAGCATCGCTCCCAGCTGATGTAGTATCCCATCGGATCACTATACACTTCCGGATCAAAATCGATCAGCGCGTTTTGTCCTGTGAATGGATCGCGGTACACATAATAGATCCGGCTTGTCTGAAGAGAAGATCCATTGGAACATTCCGGTTGATAATATTCGACGGAAGTCTCCTGTGAATAATAGAGTCGGAGGTCGCGCATCACCGCGTTGTCGCGCTTTCTGAATATACGGATATCGGCGTAGGGATCACGGGCCCCGGGACTACCATTCTTTAAGTCGAAATAGAGAATCAGGTTCAGCTCGTAGCGCATGAACCTGCCGTTGTAATTCTTAAAAATAAATTCGAACTCTCCTCCAACGATATGTGAGCTCCATGCCGGAAAAGCAAGCAGACATAGAAAGAACAGTAAAATCTTTTTCATATACCCTCCGCGAATAATAAATATAGAGAATATGGGCTAAGGACGAAATCCTTCTTTCCTGTAATTTGCGCCCCTATGCGAAAAGGCGATGTAATTGAAAACCTCCAGATCGAAACAATGGCTGCGGAGGGTAAATGTGTCTCAAGGCTTGATGGAAAAGTTGTTTTCCTGCAAGGTGGCGCACCTGGCGATACGGTGGACGCGCAGGTAACGAAAATAAAAAGCAGTTTCCTCGAAGCGAAAGTGACGCACATCCGCACATTTTCTCCCGACAGGGCCGAGCCATTCTGTATACATTTCGGGTTGTGTGGCGGATGCTCGTGGCAGCACATAAATTACGAGACACAGTTGGTTTATAAACAAAAACAGGTGGTGGATAACCTTGAGCGCATCGGCGGTCTCGAGCTTCCCTACATTTCGCCCATTTTCCCATCTGAAAAGACCCGCTTTTACCGGAATAAGTTGGATTACACTTTTTCTGCACAGCGATGGCTGACGCGTGACGAATTGCATTCGGAAGATGGGGCAGGGAAGGGGGAGCCCGCACTCGGATATCATATCCCCCGCAAATACGACCTCGTGTTCGATGTGAAGGAGTGTCATCTTCAGCCGGATCCGTCTAACGCGATTCGTCTCGCGGTGAGAGATGAAGCACTCAAGTCAAACATCCCTTTCTTCGATCTGCGAAAACAAATCGGTTTTCTGCGCACGATCACGATCCGTACCGCGAACTCGGGGGAGGTGATGGTGATCCTGCAAGTCACTTATGATGAAATGCCGTGGATCGAACAGATTCTCTCCAGATTGGAACGCGAGTTCCCGCAGATCACGTCGTTTCAATATGTGATCAATGGAAAGAAGAATGATACGTTTGCTGATCTGGACATTATTTGCTGGAAGGGCAACCCGTACATTACGGAGATCATGCCTAAGCCTGGTGGTTCGGGGGTGCTGCATTTCCGTGTCGGACCGAAATCTTTCTATCAGACTAACTCTGACCAGGCGTATCGACTTTACAAGGTGGCGTTTGATATGGCTGGGCTTCGCGGCGACGAGCTTGTCTATGATTTATATACCGGAACCGGCACCATCGCTAATTTTGTGGCGGCCCACGCCCGCGAGGTCGTCGGACTGGAATACGTAGCGGCCGCTATCGAAGACGCGAAGGTTAACTCCCGGATCAACGGCGTTTCCAACACGCGTTTCTACGCCGGCGATATCAAGGACCTCCTCGACGAGCGTTTCCTGGGTATCCACGGCCATCCCGACGTCGTCATCACCGACCCTCCCCGCGCCGGCATGCACGAATCCGTCACAAGAATGTTATTGAGCGCCGCCCCCGAAAAAATCGTTTACGTAAGCTGTAATCCCGCTACCCAGGCCCGCGATCTGGCCATCTTACAGGAGAAGTACGACATCATCGCCGTCCAGCCAGTCGACATGTTCCCGCACACCATGCATGTGGAAAACGTGGTTTCTATGAATAGAAAGCGTAATCATGAATGTCTTCCGCTGTAAGAGTGCGTAGCAGGTAGCAATTAACAGGTACAAGCGGGCCCCATCCGCACATGGCCGTACCAAGTAGCAGGTAACAAGTAGCAAGTGGTTCCATCTTGGCGATTCGGGCCCGCTACTGCTTTTTGTTACCTGCTACCTGCTACCTGCTACCTACCACCTGCTACCTGCTACCTGTTACCTGCTACCTGTTACCTGCTACCTGCTACCGGCTACCGGCTGACTAGCCGACTGGCCGACT
>JAEYXN010000049.1 GCA_023431285.1 Bacteroidota bacterium | reverse complement strand
CGAGGAGAACTCACGACTGCGGCTGAGAGACATTCATGCCGGGGAGATTGCACTACAATTAAAAAGCAGGGATGGTTGTGTTAGCAGAAAGAAGAGACTAAGCATCGAAGATGTTGATGATAGAATCTTATCCGTCGTCATGAAGAACGGCTTGCTTCAATCGTCGATGGCGGGGTGGTGGTGGCGTGATGGATTTTTGATTAGTGAAGAGATTGGGGATACTATTTCACCATCCGGTGAAGGGAGGTACGTTATCTCGACCACATACAAAGGTTGTGAGATCTCTGCTTCGTATGATGTTGAGGAGTCGTCGGTGGGTGTGTCACTATCGCCTGTGCCGTTCAGAGATCAGTTGAAAGTCTACTCCATAAGAGAGGATCTCGTTCAGCTTTCATTGATGAGTATTGATGGGAGGGTTAGAGGGCGGTATGATCTGAGAGGAGCGTCGTCAATCATTGAAACCTCTGATATTCCTGATGGCGTCTATATCGCTGAAGTTGTTTCAACCAATGCGGTGTATCGGTTGAAGGTTGTGAAATGGAATTATTGATTCACTCCAGGAACTCTGATTGGGCGTGGCCCGATAAGTGGAAGATGGACAAAAAAAGAGAGTAACTTCTGGCTACTCTCTTCTTTGGTATTGTTATCAACGTCTTCTCCTGGCAGGAGGACTATTATACGGTTTCCTTTTGATAGTATAAAGCTTCCGTTGTGAATTGCCGAAAATTTCCATCGGCAGATAGTATTGGAGGCTGATGTTCAAAATGAAGTAACCGTCATTCTCACCTGGATTCCCACGCACGCCACGGGATGTTCTGGCTAGTTCGTCCGGGTCGGGGAGAGGCGAACCTGGTTCGGTGCCGATCTCATACCTGCGGTCCGATAACCGGAAACGGATATCATCATAGCTGGTGATGCCGAGCTCATCGAGAGAAGGATATCTTCTTTTGCTCACATCATCGAGATAATCAGTGAATGTAAAGCGATAACCACCTTCGATCAGGATGTTGAAGAATGGGTTGACATGAATACGCGCGCCGAGACCAACTGGAATAACCGGTTGAAACCTGCTGTATTTTACGCCTTCGGTCTGCATGGGCTGAAGGGCGTATTTTTCTCCGTCGAGGACCGTTTTCGGATTAAAGTAAAGTAAACCAATCCCTGCAAAACCATGAAGGTTGATGCGAGGACGTTCATAATAACGCCCTCCCTGAGGAATAAGGTTCACAATACCGATAGTGCTTAACTCCCAGCTACTGGAAGTAAAGGAAAGATTACGCTGCCAACGATCATCATCGGCCTTCGAATCATCGCCTTTCATGACAAACCAGGTCAGCTGCGCGCGGGCACTGATACGCGGATAGACAAAATATTCAGCTCCTACGGTAATATTCGGCTTTGCAAAGCCCATATCGCCGGGGTTGACCATTTCACCCTTATAGTTCGCTATACCCGAACCTGCATTCACCATGAAATTCCTGTTCCGGCGGATGTTGTAAAAGCTCTGGGCAGCCGCAAATTCGGCTATTCCAAAACAAAACAAGAGCAGAAACGGGAGGGTTTTCTTCATTCTCACCAGAAATTTTTTACAATATAAACAAAGTGCCCGCTAATCTAAAATCTAGGCCAGTACCTCCTTCACTCTTTTCGCCGCATCCTTCAACTGGATCGCCGAGAACACCTTCAAACCGGACTCCTCGATGATTTTTGCGCCTTCCTCAGCATTCGTGCCTTGCAGGCGGACGATAATAGGAACGCGGATATTCCCGATCTTCTTGTAAGCCTCAACAACGCCATTCGCTACGCGGTCGCAACGAACGATCCCCCCGAAAATGTTGATCAGGATAGCTTTCACATTAGGGTCCTTCAGGATGATCCTGAACCCTGCTTCCACAGTTTCAGCATTTGCTCCACCCCCTACGTCCAGGAAGTTGGCGGGTTCGCCCCCTGAAAGCTTGATTATATCCATGGTGGCCATTGCCAGACCAGCACCGTTCACCATACAACCCACGTTACCATCCAGTTTTACGTAGTTCAGACCAGCTTTTCCAGCCTCAACCTCCAGCGGATCCTCTTCTGTGATGTCACGAAGCTCTGCGAGGTCCTTATGACGGTAAAGGGCATTATCGTCAAGGTTCACTTTTGCATCGACAGCCAGGATCCGGTTGTCAGAAGTTTTCAACAGAGGGTTGATCTCGAACATGGAAGCATCGAGCCCCAGATACGCGGCGTAGAGCGAGTGGATGAATTTGACACCTTCCTTGAATGCGTTTCCTTCCCAGCCCAGCTTAAAGGCGATTTTGCGTGCCTGAAAAGGCTGAAGGCCAATGGCAGGATCAATCCATTCCTTGATAATCTTCTCAGGAGTGGTCTCAGCGACTTCTTCAATGTTCATCCCACCTTCAGTAGAAGCCATAATCACAGGGCCTCCTGTAGAGCGGTCGAGCAGAATGCTCATGTAGTATTCTTTAGGCTCAGCCTCACCGGGATAGTAAACATCCTCTGCGATAAGAACCTTGTTCACTTTTTTTCCTTCTGGACCAGTCTGGTGAGTGACGAGGACGCCACCCAGAATGGCCTTTACCTTCTCAGGGACCTCAGCGATGCTTTTTGCAAGCACAACTCCCTTTGATCCGGTTTCACGAATCGTACCCTTACCACGGCCACCGGCATGGATCTGTGATTTAACCACAAACCACTTCGTACCTGTCTCAGACTGAAGCTCTTTCGCTGCCTGCAACGCTCCATCAGGAGTATCGGCCACGATTCCGCGCTGCACAGTAACACCGTATTTCTTAAGGATCTCTTTGCCCTGGTATTCGTGTATGTTCATGAATTTTTAGTTTTGGCCCGAAACTAGTTTATTTAATGCTTTATTTCAAGGAACGACGCGCATCAACTTATGTTAAAGGCATCCGGGGTAGAAAAATCTTATGGCCAGCTAAAGGTGCTTAAAGGTATTGATCTCGAGGTGCAAAAGAGTGAAGTGGTCGCTATCGTGGGTGCGTCAGGCGCCGGAAAGAGTACACTCCTGCATATTCTCGGGACTCTCGATCTGCCCGACACTGGTAAAGTGTTCATCCATGAGGAGGATGTCTTTGCAAAATCACAGAAGAACCTCGCCCTGTTTCGTAACAAAAGAATCGGATTTGTATTCCAGTTCCATAATCTGCTCCCCGAGTTCTCTGCTCTTGAGAACGTCATGATTCCAGGCTTGATAAGCAACAGTGTTCCTGATAAAGAAGTAAAGGAGAAAGCACGTGAATTGTTGGGAATGCTCGGACTTGGAAAACGTCTGGAGCACAAACCTTCTGAATTATCAGGAGGAGAACAACAAAGAACTGCCGTGGCGCGCGCGCTGATAAACTCTCCTGATCTTATTCTTGCTGACGAGCCCAGCGGTAACCTCGACTCGAAGAATGCGATAGAGTTGCATAATCTGTTCTTCCAGCTGCGAAAGGATTTCGGTCACACGTTCATCATCGTTACTCATAATGAAGAGTTAGCACGCATGGCTGACCGCGAGATCGAATTGAAGGATGGTGTAGTGGTGAGGAATCCCGGTTAGTTAACGCAGAGGCGGAGAGACGCGGAGGCGAGAGGGAAGGCATAAGTAGCCCTCATCACTTCTCTAAGAAAACCCGACTGGCTGAGCGGCTGTCAAGCTCTGGCTTCAGTATGTACCTCAAAAGCTGACACTGTTTCCTCTACTTCGACGAGTCCTTTCTCATTGATCGCTGTCAGGCGCACCTGCTTGAGTTCGTTGATAAGCAGGGGGTCGTATCGCGCGGTGACGCGAACATAGTTTTCTGTAAATCCATGCATCATGCCATTCTCCACATCATTCTCGAACAGGACGGTGGCATCGCGATTGAGATTTTCTTCATAGAACCTGCGTCTCTTTTTGTCGGAGAGGATATGCAGCATCTTCGAACGATCCGCGCGGTGGTTGCCGGGAACAGATCCTGGCAATTCCGCTGCGAGTGTGTTCTCGCGCTCGGAATATGTAAACACGTGGAGGTAGGAGATGTCGAGTTCGTTGAGGAACTGGTATGTCTCAAAGAAGTCGTCGCGCGTTTCGCCGGGGAACCCAACGATGACGTCAACACCGATGCAGCAATGGGGCATCAATGATTTGATCTTCTGTACGCGGTCCGTGTAGAGCTCCCGTTGATAGCGGCGGCGCATCAGTCTTAATATCTTGTTCGATCCTGATTGTAACGGAATATGAAAGTGTGGGACAAACTTTTTCGATGAAGCAACGAACTCAATGATCTCGTCTGTGAGAAGATTGGGTTCAATGGAAGAGATACGAATGCGATCGATACCTTCCACTTCATCGAGTGCGCGGATGAGGTCAATGAATCGCTCGACTCGTTGTCCGTCCTGGAGTCCGAAGTCGCCGGTGTTCACTCCGGTGAGAACGATCTCCTTCACTTCAGTGGCGGCGATCTCGCGTGCAGTACGCAGGATGTTCCCGACACTATCACTGCGGCTGCCTCCGCGTGCGAGGGGGATCGTGCAGAAAGAGCATGAATAATCGCAGCCGTCCTGCACCTTCAAAAAGGTTCGTGTTCGGTCGTTGATTGAATACGATGTATTAAACTTGTCAGCCTCTTCGATGGACGATGCGTATACGGTGGTGGTTGGTTTTCTGACGAATCCGTCGAGAAGCTCTACCAGCCGGAATTTTTCTGCTGCACCGAGCACGGCGTCGACGCCAGGAATTTCGGAGATTTCTTTTGGTTTAAGCTGTGCATAGCACCCGATGATGGCGACATACCCCTCAGGGGAGATGGTCCTGGCTTCTCTTACCACCTTATGACACTTCTTGTCGGCGTTTTCGGTTACCGAGCACGTATTAATGATAAAAATGTCCGGGGTATCGGAAAAATCCACCTTACGGTACCCTTTTTCTTCGAACATCCTCGAAATCGTGGAGGTTTCCGAAAAATTGAGCTTACATCCCAGCGTATAAAATGCGACTTTCTTCATGGCGATCCGCAAAGGTAGCGGAAAGTGGGAAGACGGTGAAAAGGAAAAGAGAGGACTGCTCCTCAAAGATGCAGCTGAGCAGGTCAGCCGGACTGCCGGACTGCCGGTCAGCCGGTTGGGGGCTCGTTCCAGATTAGGTGAGAAGTTGCTCATCTGAAGGTAATCCCTATCACTCTCACACTCACACTCCTACTGACTTCTACGGGTCGGGTGTCTGTTTCTCAAAGAGGCAACATCAGATAAGCCCATCCATCTAATCTGGACGTATCTTGATTGGTTGATCAGCCGGTCGGCCGGAGCGCCGGTCAGCCGGTTGGGCTCGTTCCATATTAGGTGAGAAGTTGCTCATCTGCAGGACAATCCCCCATCACTCTCACGCTCACACTCCCCGCTGACTTCTACGGGTGGGGTATCTG
>JAEYXN010000012.1 GCA_023431285.1 Bacteroidota bacterium | reverse complement strand
GTTCTAATGTACATAAGAAACATATCAGCAGACATTCCGGTGGGCAGCTGGCTAACTGTGACACTAAAATTATCCATATTAACCACCTTTCCCCCAGCATTCGCAAGTGTAAGAAGGCTAAAATTGTCATAAGCAGCCTGTAAGTTCTTCAGTTTGTCTATCACAACTTGCGGAGGTAGGAATTTGGCGAGCTCCTTCCATTTTTGGAGTTCTGCACAAAAGGCATTAAGAAGTTTTTCAGGATTTGCGACCAACATGTTTTCTAAATTCTTGGCAATTGCATCCTCCAGAGTCAAGGCTGGCGGCTTTCCCGTGCTTCCAGTTCCCCCGCTACCTGTAGATGAGTTCCCGGAAGAACCGGTGGTCGTTGGTGGATAATACTGGTAGCCAGTGTAGTGATTCGTTGTGCTTGTTCCCCCATTTGAAGCAGTACAAGTCGATGTTGTTTCTGAATAATGACAATTATAACCGTAGCTGGTTTGAACACACGTAAACCAATCGGTCACAACGCATTGTTGAGCGGCTACAGCTTTGCCTCCTTTTTTGATCGGCTCCGGCTGCACGACGACTCCATCGCGATATTGATATTGCGCCTTTAAATTTCCGTGCAGGTCTTCCACCACGACTACTCCTGAAAAGTGTTTCGCGTGGTTTTCGTTTCTCTTGAAATTCTCATCTGGAAAACTCGACACTAGTTCGGCGTAGAATACCCCACGCTTGTCGGTACCGATTACAAGATAAGTTAAGTCATCAAGTGTCAGAGATGACTTTCCATTTCTTGTATAGAGTTTTGCACCATACTCAAGGGGAACTTGTAATACGACTCCAGTGGGTCCTGGTCGATTGAAGGCCTTCGTCCAAACCGGCTGGGTAGGAAGCATTTGGCGGCTTTTGTTTGAGCCTTTAAATCCTTCTAGCATTTCACGTTCAAAAAAACCTTTGGCGTCTACAACGTTAATTTCAGTCCTCTGGAGATTAAAATTTTGGTCTTCGCAGGATAAAAGAATCAGAAAAAGGATAGCGTAAAATTTTAAAATGTGATGGTTGATAATTTTCATAACGATTTTTTATTTCCCCACAAAGTAAGTTCGGTGACTGCCCACCATCAACAATTAAGTAGTCTTGTTTTCCTGACAATTTTCGAATTGAAGGAAAGCTCTAGAAAACCGAAGAAATACGGTAGATAGCATTCCAGCATCGCTGGAACGCAATTACCTTTCGCGTCGTCAGGGTTTTGAGGTGGCTGAAAATTAAGAATGCGATACGACCCAGAATTAAAGAAAGGCAGCCACATCATCTGGTTGCCTTTCTTATTATCCATAACTAGACCCCTCAAACACTCGCACTTCCCTCTCTTACCTCTCCAGACTTACCCATGTTCTTTTTCCGGTGAGGTTTACGGGAGCTCGGACGGGAGAGCGTTTTCGCCCTTACCGTAGGCTTAGCAGTTTCAACTGCCTGAGGTATCATTTGAGATTCTATCCATTCAAATGTTTTAGCCATTCCTTCCGCCAGCGAGAACTTCGGTTCCCAGCCAAGCTTTTCACGAATGAGTGTGTTGTCGGAATTTCTACCGCGCACGCCTTGTGGTTTAGACAGATCGTGTACAAACCTTAGTCTCTTTCTGGCGTAACGGCACGCAATAGAAGTAAGCGCATTGATTGTTACCATTTCTTCTGAACCAATGTTTACCGGTCCTGTGAAATCGGATTGCATAAGAAGTCGAACTGCGTCTACACAGTCATCGATGTAAAGGAAGGATCGTGTTTGTTTACCGTCTCCCCAGATAAGAATCTCATCCTTACTCTCAATGACTTTCCGGCACGTGGCAGCTGGAGCTTTCTCTTTGCCTCCAACATAGGTTCCTTTTGGTCCGAAGATGTTGTGAAAGCGCGCGATTCTGACATTCAATCCGTAGTTACGCGCGAACGATAAATAGAGTCTTTCAGAAAACAGCTTCTCCCAACCGTACTCGCTATCAGGGTTTGCTGGATAGGCCATCGCTTCGGCCAGACCTGGGTTGTTGGTTTCTTCCTGAATGGTGGAAGGGTACATGCATGCGCTGGAGGAGTAGAAAAGTTTACCCACGCCGAGTTTAGTTGCATAATAAGCAGTATGCATATTGATGAGACCGCTGTTGTGCATCACATCTGCATCGTGTTCGCCTGTGAAGATATATCCGGCGCCACCCATGTCTGCAGCGAGTTGATATACTTCATCAAATGTGCCGCGCTCAGCGAACGCTGTGAGATGAGTCTGGGTGTACGGACAAATACCTTCCTGGAACCGCTCCAATGTCAATGTAGATTCGACGCTTGCGGCCTCGCGGAGATCGCGGATCACGAACTCATCGGCAGCGGTCTCTTCAAATTCCGGATACTTTAAATCGACGCCGCGGACCCAATACCCTTCTTTTTTTAGTCTTTGTACCAGGTGAGATCCAATAAATCCACCAGCACCAAAAACAACTGCTGTTTTCATAATGATTTTGATTAGTGTGTTTGAAATAACGGGATGGCCCGGAGAACGCTTGTTAAGATAGAAGAAACGTCATCTATCTCGCATGAGTGGCGACATGGGAATTCGGGACTTTTGTCTGATCGCGTAGTATAAAATAACTTCCAACACTCCTGGTTGTCTGACAGGGGAGGCGTTCTTCACATTTAGTACGGGAATACATGCACAATGAGAGATTTTTTCCTGCACAGTCAACCGGATATATTTCACCAAAGACGTTGACATTATCAAATGGGAACCAATTAATGGCCAAGTGTGGCAGCTAAACCGGAATGTCGTCAAAGTAGAGATCATAGTTTTGCCGCTCTTCCGACAGGTCTGTTTGCCAATATTGCGACTCCAGAATATTATCTTTATGTACCTGAAATGCGTGGGTTCATGAGGATTTCTCACGAGATGAAGGTAATTGCGACTACTAGCAGTAAAAAGACAACCACCATCCCTAAACCAATATTCGAAAACCCTTGAAGGATAAGGTCCTCTTGCTTTGCATTCTTTCTACCCAGCCAGATTTCTTTAAAGGCCTTGCGCTTGCCTCCATGAATCCGTATTTGAAAATAATGCACTGTCCACTTAGTGAGTGCACCTATAAGCTCGAATAGAATTGATCCTAAGAATTCTCCTTTCATTGTCGGGAATTCAGGATTGAGAAATAAGAAACGCTATCATAATGTCCCGGGAAAGTCATTCGGCTATTTCATTGTTACCAGGTTTTGATCACGGTGAAGTTTTGTCATCGGCGAAAGTTTTTGTCAGCCTTACGGCGCGGATGTACATGGGGTGCGTGTGAGATGGGAATCGTTCTTACGGGGAGACTGCGGAAGAGGTAACAGGTAACAGGTGGGAGTGAATTATGGTGGGGGTGCGTGTGAGATCGTGTATCATTCTTATTCTGTGACTTCAAATAACGTAGCAGGTAACAGGTAGCAGTAACGGCGATCTGAGCGTGCCTTGCAAAATTTTATAACTTCGCGTCAAAACAAGTGCGCAATGTTTGACGGGCCCGAGTTTAAGAAGTCTCTGAGTGAGGATGTATTCAATCAGTGGCTTGAGGATGGACGATTGAGTCTTCTGGGTCATCATTATCTTCTGGTTATCTGGGACGATTACGAGGCGGCCTACCAGCCCGTTTATGTCGCGCGCCGCGAAGACATTGAATCCTACCGGAAATCCGCAAGCCGCGAGAAACTGATCGCCGCATACGACCTCTACTCAGAGTCGCGAATCATCTGAGTAATAAATTTTCCAAGCCGGAGTGACCATGCCCATTCCGGCTTTATTTTTTCCTTTCTCTGTTTTCCACTTCCAGTGCTTTCGATCGTCTTCGCGACAGCGAAGTAAAACAACACAACTTGTTCTACTTCACCAAGTCGCGCGTCATTCTGTTCATGTTTGTTCATGTTTGTTCATGTCTGCGACCTTCTGTTCCGCAACAGTGGTAT
>JAEYXN010000009.1 GCA_023431285.1 Bacteroidota bacterium | reverse complement strand
CGTTAGGATTGAGCAAAGATGGAATCTTCTCCAAAAGCTTTTGTAACGCTTCAGGGGTAATGCAGTTTAGCCCGCCAAAATTCGAAAAGATCAGGTCGAACTTTTTATCGAATAACGTTTCGCCTATGCTTTCCAGGTCGAGATAATGTGAACCGATCCTGCCTTGCATGGAATATTTTTCGGCTTTCTGCTGCGTAACTTTCAGCATTTCGGCGGACACATCTGTTGCAATAATGTTAAATCCCTTTTCGCTGAGCATAAGCGCATCTTCACCAGCGCCACTATTAAGCTCAAGCATCTCCAGGCCCTCAAGCTCCGGAAGGATCTTTTCAAGATATCTCCATACGTGTTTCCGTTGAAGTTGCCCTATTGCAGTACGCGCGAAAACAGAGTCGTATGTTGTAGCGATATGATCAAAGGGAACAGCCATATTCTTGTTGCTTCCGATGGTGGTGAGTGCTTTTCATTCCAGAGCGTTTACTAAGCATTAACGCTTTTGTGGAGAAATGGATTATTCCAGCTAATGATTCCCTTCGTAATCTGAACATCACCGCCAGGTCGTCGGATCCTCCAACTCTGCTTTTTCGCAGCTGGTCTTACATTTTCTTAAAATTTGGTGCCGGTTTCGCCCACACATCCACGTCGAACACAAAAGCCGAAGCAATACCCTGACGGGGAAATTTGATTTTTCGGAAAAAGAATCCAATTTGGACCCCACTCAACCAAGTCATCAGCCTTCATGGAACGGATTACCTCTTTTCAGGAATATCAGGAACAGTATCAACGCAGTATTCAGGACCCCGAAGGTTTTTGGGGCGAAATAGCTTCTGATTTTGTCTGGAGGAAGAAATGGGACAAGGTTCTTTCATGGGACTTCCATAAACCAGAGGTGAAATGGTTTGATGGCGGTAAACTCAACATTACCGAGAACTGCCTGGACAGACACCTTGAAACGCGAGGTGATCAGGTAGCCATCATTTGGGAGCCGAATAACCCCAATGATGAAGCAATAAGGATTAGCTATCGCCAACTATTTGCTGAGGTTTGCAGAACGGCGAATATGCTGAAAGCAAACGGTGTCCGAAAAGGTGACCGCGTTTGTATTTACCTTCCAATGATTCCTCAGCTCGCCTACACTGTGCTCGCCTGCGCGCGGATTGGAGCGGTGCATTCCGTTGTCTTTGCGGGGTTCTCCTCCAAATCTCTGGTAGACCGTATCACCGATGCGGGATGTAAGATCGTGGTCACTGCCGATGGTGGGTACCGTGGAGAGAAGACGATCAATCTTAAAGGAATCATCGACGATGCTTTGCTCAAGTGTCCGCAGGTAGAAAAGGCAATTGTATACAAGCATACAGGCACAGCTATAGAAATGCAGCCGGAACGGGATGTCTGGTGGCACGAAGAAATTAAACATGTCGATGAAGTATGTTCGGCAGAAGAGATGGATGCGGAAGATATGCTTTTCATCCTTTACACTTCCGGATCAACTGGCAAGCCCAAGGGAATGGTGCATACATGCGGGGGCTACATGGTTTACATTGCCCATACTTTCAGCACAACCTTTCAATATCAGGATAGGGATGTATACTGGTGTACAGCTGATATAGGATGGATCACCGGCCACTCATACATTTTGTATGGACCACTTTGTGCGGGAGCCACTACTGTGATGTTTGAAGGTATTCCCTCATGGCCGGACTGGGGCCGCTTCTGGCAAGCGATAGAGCGCCATAAAGTGAACATCTTTTATACCGCGCCTACAGCAATACGGGCATTGGAGAAAGCTCCGCTGAGTTTTGTTGAGCGTCATGATTTGTCGTCTCTGAAAATTCTTGGAACTGTCGGAGAGCCTATTAACGAGGAAGCCTGGCATTGGTATCATAAACACATTGGTAAGGAAAAATGTCCGGTGATCGACACGTGGTGGCAAACCGAAACCGGAGGATTCATGATTGCGCCTATCGCCAATGTCACTAATCTGAAGCCTGCTTTTGCAACGCTACCGCTACCCGGAGTACAGCCTGCGATCATGAACGAAGGTGGTCTTGAGGTTCAGGGAAATAATATTGAAGGACGTCTCGTGATCAAATTCCCGTGGCCCTCTATGGCGAGAACGATCTACGGAGATCACCAACGGTTTAAGGAAACTTATTTCTCTACTTTTCCCGGGAAGTATTTTACCGGTGACGGATGCAAGCGCGATGGCGATGGATATTATCGGATAACGGGAAGGGTAGACGACATCATCATAGTATCTGGTCATAATCTCGGGACAGCCGAAATTGAAAGCGCCATTGATGAACATAAGGAAGTTTGTGAAACCGCGGTGGTTGGATTTCCTCACGACATCAAAGGTCAGGGCATCTATGCTTTTGTCATTTGTTATGACAAACCATCGTCGGAAGAAGGACTTAGAGCCGAGATACGGGATACCGTTTCAAAAATAATCGGACCCATTGCCAAGCCGGACAAAATTCAGTTCGTAAGTGGTCTTCCAAAAACGCGATCCGGAAAAATAATGCGACGGATTCTAAGGAAAGTCGCAGAAGGTGAAACCTCCAACCTCGGTGACGTTACAACGCTCCTTGATCCCGGAGTAGTCGACGAGATTATCGCAGGCGCGCAATGATGAAACACCGGCGTGACTGTGGCCCGCTCTAATAAATAAAAGCTTCGGCAAATGGGAGCCACGCAAGATTTTTGGGAGGAAACGTTCCGATACTCCAGTCAGGGAATATCTATCTTTGCGAGTTAGATGAAAATCAATCCCTTAAGGAATACAATTGCGCTTTGCCTGGCGGTGCTGCTTAGCCTCGGACTGTTGTCATGGCTGCCGGAGTTTTCATTGGGAAGTCTCAGATTTAAGAAGATTGATCTGCTCTCCTCCATTCGGTCGGAGCAAGAAGACCAGGATACTTTGCTCGTGCCTCTGTCGGAACCGGAGAAGGTCGCGTTACAGCTGGATTCGATCGCCCAGGAATTTCAAAGCGCCTGCAAACCAGGAATCACCTGCGTTGAAGATTTCTCCAGCGACAGTACAGGTCTCGATAATTTTCTAAAAGCCTTAAGCGATCTAAAGAACAAACCGCGTTCGGTACGCATTGCTTTCTACGGAGACTCATTCATCGAAGGCGACGTATTCTGTGGTGCTGTACGCGACACGCTTCAAAGCATTTTCGGCGGTAGGGGAGTTGGTTTCGTTCCGATTACGTCTAATGTAACAGGATTTCGAAATACCATACGTCATGAATTCGGAAACTGGAAAACCCACTCGCTTATTCAGCCAGCGGATTCTACGGGCAGCGTTGACTTTGGTCCTGCCGGTTATAGTTTCCGTCCGCTAAAAGATAACTGGGTTGAATACAGGGTTTCAAAACAGCGCTTCCTGCGGGAATTCTCCGAAATGAAACTCTACTACAGAAATCCCGGAAACGCTACCTTATTTTATACGATCAACGACACAGCGCTAAATACTTCGATTCTTAAAACAGGAAATAGACTTCGTGAATGGAAACATGAAGATGAGGCCGCAAAAACAGTCGTGTTCGAGTTCGAGGATGCGGATAGTCTTGATGTTTATGGAGCGAGCTTTGAATCGAAGAATGGAGTCGTTGTAGACAATTTCTCTATGAGAGGAAACTCAGGAATCGCGCTGTATAACATTCCCGATAAGTTGTTAAAAGAATTCAACCAGTACCGGGACTATAAACTCATTTTCCTTCAATACGGACTAAATGTAATCCGGGAAGATTCCAGCCGATATGGATGGTATGCAAACAAGATGATTGCTGTGGTTGAAAAGCTAAAGAAGACTTTTCCTAACGCAAGTATCGTTCTGCTGAGCGTTAGTGATCGCAGCACTAATAGCAATGGAACATATCGTACAGAGAAAGGGATACCTGCTCTTCGAAACACTCAGCGCTATATAGCAAAGGAAACCGGCATAGTATTCTGGGATCTTTACGAGGCGATGGGGGGAGAAGACAGCATGGTGAAGTTCGTGAGCTCCACACCTGCACTCGCTGCCAAGGACTACACGCATCTCACATTCAAAGGAGGAAAGAAACTGGCCGGATCACTAGTACAAAGTTTGTTATTCGAACTGGAGGAATATGAAAAGCGGAAAGTCGTCAAATAGAGCATTGATTTGCTTAGCGGCTTACCTGCTGTTAGCCGTGCCGTTAGTTGTCCGGGGGCAATCAATGGTGGATACAGCAAACGTGCTGTCCATTGGTGAGAATGTGGTCAATAATTTTTCCCACCTGCAGCCCTTTTATGAAAAGCTCTATGCATTGAAGGCAGGAAATACAGATCAGGTAAATATTATTCATATCGGAGATTCTCACATTCAGGCCGACTTCCTTACAGAGGTGGTTCGAAAGCAGTTGCAATTAATGTTTGGAAATGCAGGTAGAGGTCTCGTTGTGCCAGGAAGAGTGGCAGGCACAAATGAGCCGCTCAACTTCGTTACCCATTCTACAACAAAGTGGAATTCGAAAAGGATTATTCATCCTGCAAAACCTCTTCCGATCGGGATCGGCGGGATTACCATAAACACACAGGAAGCGGGTGCGTCATTTGATCTTCGCATGAATGATCAGACAACGGACTACAGCTTCAACACAGTTACATTGTTTTACGAACAGGGCCGGCAGAATTATGGAATTGCTGTACGCGATTCGCTCTTCCGGGAACTCGCAGTATTTCCCTCCGATGGGACGCTGGACCAGGGATTTGCCACAGTTACTCTTCCATCTTATTATCGCAAGATCAACTTTCAAACACTTCGCCAGCGAGACGATCAAAGTCAGGCGAACCTGTTCGGACTGAGTCTGGAGAATGGTAAACCCGGAGTGTTGTATCATTCCATTGGTGTGAACGGTGCCAAGTATGAACATTATAATTCCTCGGATGCTTTTGCGAGACAGACTAAAATTCTTCGACCAGATCTGATCATAATTTCCCTCGGAACAAACGAGTCGGTTGAGTATCCGAACATCCGGAAGACCTTCTCCTCTGAGATATCGCGACTCGTAACGTCTCTTCAGGCCGTCAATCCTGATGCAGTCTTTCTTTTAATCACGCCACCAGATTCATTTCTTCGCAAGGTGAAGACCAACCCGGGGATCGAAACAATAAGAATGCAGATCATAGAATACGCTGTGGAGAATGGGATTGCTTTCTGGGATATGTTTAAAGTGAATGGAGGGAAGAACTCGGCGGCACAGTGGAAGATGAAGGGATATCTTCGTCCGGATGGGATCCACTTCTCACGCGATGGCTACGCGTACCAGGGAAAATTGTTGTTTGACGCTATTATGAGGGGATACGATGAATATGTTTCTAATCGACACCCATAAGTTCTGGGACCTTTTTGCTTATAACCCTACTGAACCGCTGATCTTCAGCAGTGGGATGTTTCTTTTCCTGTTTACCGGGTTTGTCTTCATCTATGCGGCACTGGTGAAAACAGACAGGCCGAAGCTGATCTTCGTGACACTCTTTTCATTGTTCTTTTATTATAAATCTTCCGGGAACTACTTCGTTTTACTTCTCTTCGCCACCGTGGTTGACTTCACTCTCGCGCGTCTTATTTATGATTCTGAGGACCGTGCGAGAAAGAAGTTATTGCTGATTGCAAGTCTTGCTGTGAACCTTGGCGTGCTGGCCTATTTTAAGTATTCGGGATTTTTGATGGAGACTTTCGGACTGGTTGGAGAAGAAGACAAGTACGATATTTTTATTCCGGTAGGAATTTCATTCTTCACCTTTCAGTCTTTGAGTTATACACTGGATGTGTATCGCGGCAATCTCAAGCCGGTGGACAGCATCCTGGATTATGCCTTCTATCTTTCATTCTTCCCTCAATTGGTAGCGGGACCTATCGTTCGCGCAGTAGACTTCCTCCCGCAGATTCATACACCTACCGTTGTAACCAATCAGATGTTGGGAAGGGCTGTATTTCTGATTGCTGCGGGACTATTCAAGAAGGCGGTCATTGCTGATTACATTAGTATCAATTTCGTGGATCGTGTCTTCGATGCTCCAGCCCTATACACAGGTCTTGAAAATCTATTCGCAGTCTATGGATATGCATTACAAATCTACTGCGACTTCTCGGGCTACTCGGACATGGCGATTGGTATTGCGTTGCTGCTGGGATTTCATTTCAATATAAATTTCGACTCGCCTTACAAGTCAAAAAACATAACCGAGTTCTGGAGGCGGTGGCATATTTCCTTGTCTACATGGCTGAAGGATTATCTCTACATCTCTTTGGGCGGAAACAGAAAAGGACGAGTACGCACCTATGTCAACCTGATGATCACGATGCTTCTTGGTGGGTTGTGGCACGGGCCTGCATGGCGGTTTGTGATCTGGGGAGGACTACATGGAGTAGCGCTTACATTTCATAAGTTGTTCCTGGAGTATGCCAGTCCGATGCTTCGCACAAGAATGGGCGCGGTAGTATCAACACTGTTGACATTCCATTTCGTTTGCTTTTGCTGGATCTTCTTTCGTGCGCCCGATCTTTCAACGGTAGGGACTATGCTTGCGCAGATATTCCTGAATTTCAAAGCGGGTATATTGTTTCAGTTCATTTCAGGATACTCGTTCGTGATTTTCCTGATGATGCTTGGGTATGTCACACATTTCTTCTCTGATACCACCATTGAGAAAATGCAAATCCGTATTGCGGAAATGCCTTTGTATGCAAAGGCATTGTGTCTTGTTGCGGTAATTGTTGTTGTGATCCAGACAAAGTCAGCGGAAGTACAGCCTTTCATTTATTTTCAGTTTTAACCATCATACCAGGGATGGTCATTTCTTTATCCCTGGAGGGAGTCCTCCGAAAGAAACGAGGCATGACTGATAGCAACGGCCTTGCGTTAGCGATTGCAGCGGAAACCGAAGTGGAAAGTGCGTGTCCTTCCGACGCACGGGCAGCCCTGTGCGCGGCGCGAAGGAGGGCGGATCGTTGTAGCGGAAAGCGCGGCGACAGAGCGTATGGCCGTGGGGTTGGATTGGCGCAACGCCCCGGCGAGTTCTTCAGCATTAGATCAAGTAAGCATTGGGAAACGCTGGGGCATGATCAGTAACTAGTTCTGAACAATTCTCACTTCGTTCGTTAGCGGCTTTCCTTTCTGGAACGCATCCAGGTTGGAAAGAGTCGTTTGCGCGATCTGGGTAAGAGCCTCATACGTAAAGAATCCCTGGTGAGCAGTAATGAGAACGTTGGGGAAGCTTGACAAGCGCGAGATTACATCGTCTTCGATAATCGATTCTGACAGGTCACGGAAGAACAGGTTCTCTTCCTGTTCATAGACATCAATGCCCAGAGACCCGATCTTCCCGGACTTGAGGCCTTTCACAACACTGCGGGTATCGATCAAACCTCCGCGGCTGGTGTTGATAAGCATGACATGGTCCTTCATTAATCCGATGCTATGGTCGTTGATCAAATATTTTGTGTGTTCATTCAAAGGACAATGCAACGACACGATATCACACAAAGGAAGGAGCTCATCAACGGATCGGTATTCCACTCCGGCTTCGCGGAGTTTTTCATTCTGGTTGATGTCAAACGCCACTACCTTGCAACCGAATCCTAACATGATACGGCTAAATACCTCACCGATGTTCCCTGTGCCGATCACGCCAACAGTTTTTCCATAGAGATCAAATCCCAAGAGACCATTCAATGAAAAATTCTGTTCACGTATCCGGTTATATGCCTTGTGGATCTTTCGGTTTAATGTCATGATCATCGCTACGGCGTGTTCAGCGACGGCATGCGGTGAATACGCGGGGACGCGCACAACGGTAAGGTTGTGCGCCTGTGCTGCACGAAGGTCCACATTATTAAAACCAGCGGATCTCAGCGCGAGAATCTTTATACCAGATGAAGTAAGTTGTTGGATGATAGTTTCATTGATTCGATCGTTCACAAAAGCGCATACGGCGTCAGCACCTGCGGCCAGGGTGGCGGTCTGTTCGTTTAGCTGGACGTCGAGAAATGAGATGTCGAATCCAAATTCTTTGTTGTGGACTTCGAAAGACTTGCGATCGTAGGGTTGCGTTGAAAAGAAGGTCACTTTCATTCTCTCAATTTCTGACTAATCC
>JAEYXN010000277.1 GCA_023431285.1 Bacteroidota bacterium | reverse complement strand
CCTCTCCTCGAGTTCGATGATGATGACATCGACGACATTATCATCGCGCTGGTAGAACTTAAGCACATGCTTCTCACTTACAAGAACGTGGCGAACAACTAACCACGAACCAAAATTGAAGACGCGGCTTCCATGAGTCGCGTCTTCCTATTCCTCGTCTTATCTTCCTTTATCGAGGGTGATCAACCCGGAACATTTCTACCACGTCCCTGGGGCCATCACGCAGTTTCATTCTGATCCCTGATAAATTGTTTCCGTTCGATTTCGAAGCACTGATGTCCTTACAGTCTCTCTTCATCCTTAATGACGAATCACTGATTCCACAAATCACGGAAGACCTTCATAAAAAAGCGGATCTCATTGTACAGCGCTTTAACCTGGATTTCAACTGAAGGCCCTCACCCAAAAAATCACCGACGTACACTTCTGGAAAGCTTTGTGTACAAGACAGACTTCTCCATTCAAGCATTCGCCGAAGCGGTCGGGATCATTGGTATGATCACTGTCCTCACCGTACGATACGAGTCCTTAAAGCATCGATGACGAATCCAGTGAAAGCATTAAAGCATGAATAGATTCATTGCCTATTCTTACCTTTCGGATAAAGACAACAACACCTTTGACGACCGATCTGGTAAAAGTCCCGGAAGACTACAACTTCCTTTTGAACTATGAGTTCCTGACTCGCTCCGACCGCGAGATTATGCACACCGTCGACGGTAACCGCATCTTTAAACTCATACGCGTCGCCGACGCTACTGTCTTAACCAGGATTAGCCCACGAAAGCGGGCTCTGCAAGTGACCTATCTGCTTGGCGTCCCCTCAAAAGAAGTGCGTAGCCACATTAAAGCGTACATTCGCGAATGGTTTGACCTCGAAACTGACCTAACGCCATTCTATGAGCTGGCCGCAACGGACAGGCTCTTGCGGGATGCCGTCGAGAAATATAAAGGATATCGAATCGTGGGTATGCCCGACCTATTTGAGTCGCTGTGCTGGGCGGTGATTGGCCAACAAATCAACCTCGGTTTCGCATACACACTCAAACAGAGATTCATCGAAAACTTCGGGACCTTCATTGAACATGAAAATCGTCGGCACTACCTCTTCCCCGCACCCGAAATCGTGCAAACACTCACCGATGAGGATTTGATCCCCTTGCAGTTCTCGCGACAGAAAAGCAAATACGTAAGACTCATTGCGGAGGCTTTTTGCAACGGTAGCATTTCGAAAGACTACATCGCCTCCCTCTCCTTTTTTGAAGCGAGACAAAAGCTAATGAGTATCAAGGGAGTGGGGAACTGGACAGCGAACTATGCGTTGATGAAGACCTTTCGTTACAAAGAGGCCTTTCCCCTGGAAGACGCGGGAGTGCATAATGCTATTAAGAAGCTTCGGAAGATGAAGGAAAAACCTACAATCGAACAGGTGAAGCGCATCTTCAAAAAGTATAAGGGCTGGGAAGCGTATGCAACCCTTTACCTCTGGAAGACCTTATGACTATCACTCCGGCAGGAAAAGGACAGGGAGATCAACATTAAACGATTGCTCATCCAGCACACCTTGGCCAGTGATCTTCCTCACAAGATCATGATCTATCGTAGACACGCCGATCAGATCGACGCTCTGTGTCAGTGCAAACTCTTCCACCACCTGCGCTACCCCTTCTTCTGAGAATCTCTGTTCAAAATTAATCGCCGCAAAAGGAACACGTTCCTTCACCGTTGCTTTAAACTCCTCGACATATTCACCGCAGGATACATTAACAGAAACGATTGAAAGAACAGCCTTGAACTTCGCCGCAATCTTTGCAAGAGCGTCGATGTTTTCAAGCTCTGATGTCCTGTAATCAGTCACGTAGAGGATATGACGGAATGGTTTAAACTCCGTCGCTTTTGGAATAGCAAGCACAGGCCTTGTTGAAAACTCTACCAGTTCCGCTGCGCGTCTCCCGAAAAGATGTGCGCGAAGACCACTTTCACCTTGTGTCCCAATGACGATAAGATCCGACCTTTTCTCGCGTGCGGACTTCATCACTCTCGGTCCGAAGTCTCCCACCAGCATTTCAGCATCAGTTCTCAGATCGAAATACTTTCGCAGCTGCTCCTGGAATTGAACCATTTCGAAGATCGTATTCTTCCGGACATTCAGAGTCTTTACCGGAACAAAGGACAAATCTTCTTCAGCACGTTCAATGACATGCAGCAGATTCAAATTGCCAGGCCACACTTTTTGAAGTGATGCCGCATACACAGCAGCGTTTCTGGAGTTGTCGGAGAAATCAAGAGGTACAAGGTAGTTCATATCAAAAAGTTTTTACTGTTGCCGTCGGCGGTTCACCGTGGTCAGGTACTTTAATCAATCTAAAAAATGGTACCGATCGAAGTAGCGGATGGAACGCCGAACGATTACACAATTGATATTACGAAAACAAATTCGTTTGCGTTCCCCTCGTAAAAAGCCACTCTGTGAAGCGACTGCCTGCGAAAAAAGCCGGCACCGAAAAAAGTTGCCGTCACTTGCCGCGACACAGATTATTTTGAAACCCTTAGATATATTTGAAAGTGAAAATTTACGGCGAAGCGGGTTTGCCGAAATCTTCATTCCGCTGATAAAAAATTTTTACCGCAGCAGTATTCACTCTGGTTTAAAACTGACCCTTATGTGAGCCCGGAATATTTTGAAAAAGGTAGCGCCCTTTTATTGAAAGGCCTCTTAGAGAATTTATTCGTATTTTTTGGCAAACATAGATTCTGCTGAGGCTTGGTGACCCGAAGAAAAAATTTTTGCTTTAACATAGTCCCCACTTATGGGAATTATTGAATAAACTCCACATCTGCAGAGCAGGTCCAACCACATGAATAAGAACTTCAAACAAAATGAACGCGAGCTGGTGAAGGTGGCGTCTTTCTTCAAGAGACAGAGCAAGAAGCTCATTGAGGAAGGAAGGCTCGGTACGGAACATCTGAAAGTGGGGGAAGCCGTCGACAGGTTCATTGAACAGATGGGCATACACGCCGATACACGGGCCGCCATCCTCGAACAGCGCGACAACCTCAAAAGGCTGGTCAGGGATCATGCAGTGTGCCCTCGATGCAACACAGGAGATAAACTTCGCCTGGCGGGCTCGGAAAAGAATGACAAAGGATGGAAGAGTAACCGGTACCGTTGTCGCAAGTGCAACATCGAGTTTACCTGGAACCGCCCCAATAATCCCTGGGACATGATCAAATACATCGAAGAAGTGATCGGACTGCTTGAGCTGAAGCTTGCCGGAGGAGAGGCCGAGGCGGAAAGGGAACAGATCGAAGCGTCCCTGGAAAGTATGAAATCCAACCTGGAGAAGTTAAAGCCCGTTATCGACGCACACGATGCAGAGTATGATGCCATTCAGACGAGGGATACAGAGATGGAACAGCTGATCCACGAGTTCAGGAACTCACTGATGATCGAAAGAATAAAGATGGACACCTGGGAAAACCGGCAGGCTTCCGGAAAGCAAGAATGAGTTTCCTGAGAGTGTCCAACGTTATCGTGCAGGGAACAGATGGCCCCCTCCTTCAGGGTATTACCTTCAAGCAACGCAGGGGTGAGAAAGTCGCCATCGCCGGTGAGACAGGATCGGGAAAGAGTACGCTACTGAAAGTAATTGCGGGATTGTCCCAGGCCGATCAAGGGGAAGTATTCCTTAAAGAAGAACGTGTGGAGGGATCGCATGAGAAGCTTGTTCCTGGCCACCCTTCTATCGCTTACCTTTCACAACACTTTGAGTTACCCAAATTCTTAAGAGTAGAGCAGGCATTGTCGTATGCAACCGTGCTTGGGGAATCGCGATCTGACCTCTTATACGAAGTTTGCCAGGTTTCACATCTTCTAAAGCGAAAAACGGATCAGCTTTCCGGAGGAGAACGCCAGCGCATAGCCCTGGCGAGACTTCTAAGCCGCAATCCAACGCTTCTGCTACTGGACGAGCCTTTCTCCAACCTGGATGTGATTCATAAAGACACCCTCAGGGAAGTGATTGACGACCTCTCCGGCGAACTTGATATCTCGGTAATCCTGGTATCCCATGATGCGGATGACAGCTTACCATGGGCTGATACGATCTTGCTGATGAAAGATGGAAAGATAGTTCAGAGTGGACCGTCGCGAGAGGTGTATTTTAGTCCGGTAGACGAATACTGTGCGGGACTGTTTGGCAGTTTTAATGTGCTCACTCCTGAGCAGCGGCGGATCCTTCAGGCTGGAGACCGTAAGATTGTACGACCTGCACAACTAACGATCTCCAGCACTCCGGTACCGGACGCTTTGGAATGCACCATAAGCAAAGTGAAGTTCTTTGGAACGATCGTCGAGCTGGAAGTCAGTATTGGTGATGATATCCTGCATGTTGCATCCATGGATCATTCGTGGACCGCAGGAGACCATGCATTCCTATCCTTTAAGCATCTCTGACGAGTTCCGGAGAGGGCTATTTGCCCTTCTTCGCTTTCTTCTCTGCGCGCTTTTCTTTCAGCGTCTTGACGGGCTTTTTCTTTTGCTCTTTCTTGGCATCATGTGTTTTTGACATAGTTGCAAATTTTGGAAACAAATTTACGCATAATACCTATGCAAAAAACTGTCAGGAAAAAGAGAACTTTTATTTCTCCAACCGTGGAGGACGGCGCAAGTCAGAAGCCTGTTCATAACCATAGGCAACACTAAGAAGCGGTCCTTCCTGGAAAGCTCGCGCAAAAAACGTAAGCCCCACCGGGAGGCCAAGCACCTCTCCCATCGGAACAGAGATGGACGGATAGCCAGCAATCGCCGCAGGTGAGTACATTCCATAACCCGTGAAGAAATCACCATTCACCAGATCGATACACCAGGCAGGACCATTGGTGGGCCCACATATCGCATCCAGTTTCATAGAAGAAAACATTTGATCAATGGTCTTACGGCTTTTAACGATCAGTCGCTCATAGATCTTCTTATACTCCGCACTGTTCAGGTCTTCTTTTTCTTCTGACCGAACGAGGATCTCCTGCTTGAAGAAAGGCATCGCCACTTTGGCGTTCTGTTCATTGAATTCGATCACCTTTTTCAGCGACTTCACTTTCGCACCCGAGTTTCGCAGATAACGATTCAGTCCATCCTTGAACTCATACATCAGCAGGTTATATTCATCGCCGTCAGGATCCTTCATCGCTTCCATTAACTCCACTTCCACGATAGTCGCACCTTTAGACGACATGACGTCCAGCGCCTTCTTCAGCAGCGCATCAATCGCTTCGTGCCCTTTCATGAAAGACTTCTCCACGCCAATCGTTTTGCCTTGCAGCCCATTGCTGTCAAGAAAGGAAGTATAGTCTGTCATGCTGTTGCGTTCCCTGTAAGATGAAGCAGGATCGGTACTGTCTATCGCCGAAAGAAGACCAAGCATAATAGCGGCGTCGCGTACCGTGCGCGCCATTGGTCCAGCGGTGTCCTGCGACGCGGAGATCGGAATGATTCCACTTCTGCTCCATAGTCCGACCGTGGGTTTGAATCCGACAATTCCATTCGTCGACGCAGGACAACAGATTGATCCATTGGTTTCAGTTCCAATAGCCAGCGCACAGAGATTGGCAGCCACTGCGCTACCCGACCCGGAACTCGACCCGCAAGGGCTTCGATCCAATGCATAAGGATTTTTAGTCTGACCTCCCCTGCTGCTCCAACCGCTGGAAGATCGTGTAGACCTGAAGTTGGCCCATTCACTCAAATTGGTTTTACCCAGCAGTACTGCCCCCGCTTTACGAAGTTCAGCGACGATAAAAGCGTCAGTCGTGGCGCGGTTCCCCTCTAAGGCAAGTGACCCTGCCGTGGTCATCATTTTATCTCCAGTATCGATGTTATCTTTGATCAGAACAGGGATGCCATGCAACGGTCCTCTTACCCGCCCCGACTTACGTTCCTGGTCAAGCGCTTCAGCAATGGAGACTGCATCGGGATTCACTTCGATCACAGCATTTAACTTTACTCCCGCGTTATCAACTTCCTCAATTCGTTTCAGGTAGGCTTTGGTAATTTCCACCGCAGACATCTCCCCTGACTTCATCAGGTTTTGCAGACCGTCAATAGTTTGCTCTTCCAGAGGAAACTTCGTGACCTCTGAGGTTTCATCTTTGCCTTGTGCAGCAGGCTGAGTACATTGGTTCAACAGCTGAAACGCCGCGAGGCCCATTGCAGGATAGGCTGCCTTTCCGATAAAGGTTCTTCTGTTCATATCTATGAAATTTACGTCTCTCCCGGCAAATTCACCAATTAAAACGCGGAGGCGGGAAGACTCGGAGTGACGCCAGCATAAGACTAATGTCTCATCCTCGAAATACAAATGAATTGGGCACCTGGCTGATAATCTATCTCTTCATTCCTCTGCGTTCCTATGCGTCCCCACGTTGAAATTTACATTGACGCGCGCAGTTTCTTAATCAGCCGCGCCACCCCTTCCGGGACATCAAAAGAACCACGGATCTGGTCATTCTTTTTTGTCGCCGCCTTCAGCCTCTCAATAAGGCGCTCATCCCAATGGCGGATCTTCTTGAGCAGTTTGAGATTCTGCGCAGCACTTGCAAAAGAAACCGATGTTTCAAACTGGTGTACCAATGCTGATGACATCTTCTTCGTTGTTCGCGGATCCTGCAGCAGGATACGGAAGATGGTTTCCGCCAGAGACTCCGGGTCTTCGTATTTACAGGTTTGGAACTTGGCCAGAAACCCGTAAGGGGCTTCACCCATGTTTACCGGAATCACCGGGAGCCCGCGACCAAAAACGAAACCTACCTCGTGATCCGTCCATGAGCTTTTGTGAAATCCTGGAACCATAAGAGCCACAAGAGCATCGCACGTATTGAGACCAACTTCGATCTCGTGCTGCCATTCTTTTGATGGTGAAATGTCATTATGAGCGACAAACGCAGATACACCTCTTCGTGAAAGTTCATCACGCAACTCTGTGGCTGTACGCTTTTCCTTCGCAAGGTGAGAAATAAACAGCCGTACTCTTCCCTCTGCCCAGAATGTGGGATTATTCCACGTTGTCTCTGGTGCTATACCAAAATGCCGCGCAAGGTCCTGCAGCACTTCGTCGTGAGCCTTCTTCAATCTGGCGAGAACATAATTACGAGATTCTGTCTTCGAGCGAGGGGAAACAGGCAGGTTAAATTGTTCCAGCGTCAGGTCAATTATACTTCGGTCTTCCACAGACAATGCCTTCGTAATTTCATTTATAAGTTTAAGTCGTTCCGATGTCTTCATGATTTGTGCTTTCATTCTAAAATAAAAGTAATCGTTGCCAGTGACAGCCAATGACAAGTTACCACCCTGAAAAATGATGTCCGGTGCCAACGGTCCTGGTCATCATTAATAAGCCTGGAACCCTCGCCTGGCAGCATGAAGATAAAAATATGGCATTGTTTTTTTTGCAGTACGCCATTTGATCACCATAATAATTGCACCCTATGATCCTCGAAGGTGGAGTATGGTCTGTAATGCAGTCTTTGAAGGTAGATGAACTCATAGCATCAAAGACAAGTCACGACAGCTTTTTAAGGAAAGTCATTCCCCGCTCGCGGGCCTACCGTCATGAGCGATTCGAGTTCTCGCCGGGAGCAAACCTCACAATGGTTCTGGACCGTCGTGATTATTCCCAGTGGCGTGTCTTTGCCGGAGGTTTGAGAATCAATAAAAAGTTATTTCATTACTTCAACGTAAACCCTTTCCGGTTCGATATCGTCGACATCGGAGCAAACATTGGTGGCTACTCTGCTTTGTTTTCATTAGAGGTTGATGTGGAACATTTTAATGTTCATGTGTTTGAACCAAACCCACTCATCATTGATGGGCTCGCGGAAAACATGCGGCGACTGGAGAGCTCCAACATCACAGTGAACGCATACGTGAATGCTTATGCACTGGGTGAACAC
>JAEYXN010000258.1 GCA_023431285.1 Bacteroidota bacterium | reverse complement strand
ATCCTATGCTCCGATCTTGCCCATATTAACGTAGATGAGTCCACCGCTCCGGAATTGTTTACGGGGTGCAAACTTGTCACCATGCCGCACATTCATGGGAAGATCACACCGGAGTTGGTAAAGGAGCGGATTCAGCGATTAGGGGATCAACATCATCCTCAGGCAAAGGTTATTTCCATATCGCAAACCACAGAATATGGAACTGCCTATACTGTTTCAGAGATTACCGCCTTATCGGAGGTGACTAAACAGCATAAGATGTTTCTTCACATGGATGGTTCCCGTATCTCCAATGCAGCGGTAGCATTGAACAAGAACTTCCGGGAATTTACTATTGATGCGGGCGTTGATATTCTATCGTTCGGAGGAACAAAGAATGGGATGATGTTCGGTGAAGCAGTTGTGTTTTTTACAAATGATGCGCATCAGAATTTCAAGTACTTTCGAAAGCAGGGAATGCAGCTTCATTCCAAGATGCGATTCATTGCTGCACAATTTACCGCCCTTCTGTCAAACGATCTTTGGAGGAGAAACGCGAGCCACGCGAATGCCATGGCGAAGAAACTTAGTACGGGACTCTCCAGGATTGACAGAATCACGATAACGCATCCCGTCGATGCAAATAGTGTATTCGCCGTCATGCCCGAGCAGGCGATCCCTCTTTTGCAAAAAGAGTTTCCTTTTTATGTCTGGAACGAAAAGCTTTCTGAAGTGAGGTTGATGTGTTCCTTTGACACTACTGATGAGGACGTGGAGAAATTTCTTAAGATTGCGGAAACCGTGGTCGGATCTATCAGCGTTTGAGGAATTTGTATGTGCCGCGAAAGTGTGCTTCTTCGTCTTTCAAGGCTACGAGATAATAGCCTGCATCCAAATCCTTTACTCTGATGCGGATTTCATGATCGTTGATTACTTCCGATTCAACTTCCATTTCATTTCCTATGATGTTATGAACTGAAAGAGACACCTGTCGGACCGGGACTTTTTCAATCCGCACGTGCACGAAATCAACGGCGGGGTTCGGATAGATGTGAATTGATTTGTTATCAAGAGGCCCTTCCGGTGTTCCATACTCATCCCGGGTCTGCGCTGCGGCAGAGAACGCTATTGTGAAAAGAGAAATGACGATCGGGTAGAATATTCGCATAAGATATTTGAGGGTATACGACAAGTTTCGAACCAAAGTTCTGCCTTCAGAAAATTTATATTGGGTCGATAACAATAAGATGCCAGAAACGCTGTAATGGTTTGAACCGAGACGCTTTTTTTGTTTGGAGGGTTGGCAGATGCTATCGACGGAGCTGTCTGAATGCTGCGGGCAGGAAAGAGATGACGTCGGATGCGACCAGGCTCTCCTGGCCGATTTCTACTGCCGCAAGGTCGCCTGCCAAACCGTGGATATAAACACCCAGAATTGCCGCCTCTTCAGCCGTATGACGTTGCGCGAGTAATCCTGTAAGAATTCCGGTAAGAGCATCACCGGTCCCCCCGGTGGCCATCCCGGGATTGCCGGTAGGATTGAAGTAAACAATCCCGGATGGGGTGGCAATCGACGTGAAACCGCCTTTCAGGACAATGACTGAGTTGAGCTTGCTGGCCAGCTCTATTTGCTTATCAAGACGTCTAAAATCGTTTTCCCAATCTCCGACGAGTCTTTCAAATTCTTTGGGATGAGGGGTAAGGATACTTCCAGGTGGTATCAAATGCAGCAATTCCCTGTTCTCTGAAATGATATTCAGGGCATCGGCATCGAGGACAACTGGCTTTCCACATTGTTCCAGGATATTTCTGAGAGCAGCTGAGGTCAGCTCATCTTTTCCAATGCCAGGACCTATTCCCAATACCGTTGCGCTATCCAGGTCAGGCGCTTGAGAAATCTTCATAGTATCAGGATCCACCAACACCATTGCCTCAGGGACACTGTTCTGAAGGATTTCATATCCGCAACCCGGTGCATACACGGTGAGAAGTCCGGCACCACTTCGTAAGGTCCCGCGCGCGGCAATCACTGCAGCGCCCATCTTTCCATGGCTTCCGGCAATCAGAAACGCATGTCCAAAAGTTCCTTTGTGATCAAAACGTGAACGGGTTTTCAGAAGCTTCCGGACACCTTTCAATGTAAGGCAGAAACGATTTGTTGGTGTCTCCCGAATAGTTTGTTTATGCAACCCTATGTCCAACATTTTCCATTCACCCACGAAGGGATGACTCTCCGGAAAGAAGAAGGATAGCTTCGGAAGCTGGAAAGAGACAGTGACGTCGGCACGAACAATTGGTTGTGCTGAAGGTTTGTCGGCCATTAACCCCGACGGCATATCTACAGCTACCCGTAGCGCATCGGTTGCATTGATACATTCGATCACCTGAGCATAGATATCTTCCACAGGCCTGGACAGACCATAACCAAAAACGGCGTCGATGATTATGTCACGGTCGGTAAAAAGGCCGCGATCGGATTCGCTGACAATTTCATTAATTTGAATATCATCAATAATGCGAGCCAGATTGCTCTCAAAATCTTTTGTAGGCTTCACACTGCCCTTTACGATCCATACCTTCACCGGGTATCCCCATTCGCGCAACATCCGTGCGATCGCCAATCCATCGCCACCATTATTTCCCGTTCCACAAACAACACCGACTTTATTCAGCGCATTAAATCGTTCGGTAAACCATGTTACGAAAATCCGGCTCGCTCTTTCCATTAAATCAATGGATGCAACAGGCTCTTTTTCGATGGTGGCGCAATCGAGGCTCCTGATTTGTTCGGCAGAGAATATTTTGATCATAGCAGAACGGTACAATTAAATTAATATAATCGGACCGATGAATCTAGCGATCCACTTCACCAATGTTGAGGTCAAGGGAACCTATTATTGCGATGAGATCTGCCACAAGAATTCCGCGAGAGATTTCGGGGATCATCGACAGATTTACGAAACTGCAGGAGCGGCATTTACATCGGAATGGAATGTCGTTTTTGCCATCTGCACGGAAGAAAAACCCCAGCTCTCCTTTTGGAATTTCAGCGCGCACATAGAGGTCCTGGGCCTTAGGTCTTATTTTCTTGGGGACAAGAGCCTGCGGATCAAAGTCACGGCTTCTTTTGTGATCGGTTGTGAGTCGGTCAAGACATTGTTCAATGATGCGCAGCGACTCATAAATTTCCAGAAAGCGTACATAGGTGCGGTCCCAGCAATCGCCGAGGGCACCCATTCTTCCATCACCTATAGGGATATCGAAATCGAGCTCAGGATATACTGAATAGTTATCTACTCTGCGGATGTCATAGCGCAAACCACTCGCGCGAAGCATCGGCCCCGTTACACCACAGTTGATAGCGAGGTCGAGAGGAAGCACACCTACATTTGCAGTTCTATCGATGAAGATTTTATTATCCAGAAGGAGTTTATCGAGTTCGGTGAGCTTTGGCCGAAGGTAGTGAACGAATTCGCGGCAGCGCTCTTCAAATCCAACGGGGAGATCGTAGAATAAACCGCCAATCCAGATATAGTTGTATAATAACCGCGCGCCGGAAGCCCATTCCAGCATTCGAAGGATATGCTCACGATCGCGCATAACCCAAAGGAACGGTGTGAAGGCGCCGATGTCTATTCCATAGGTTCCAATCGCAATGAAGTGCGATGCGATCCGGTTCAACTCTGCAACGAGTACGCGCACATACTCCACACGCTTTGGTATCTGACTATCAATGCCCAGCATTTTTTCCACGCCCATAGCATAGGCATGCTCATTGTTCATTGATGCGGTGTAGTCTAATCTGTCAACAAAAGGGATGACCTGATTGTACGGAAGGTTTTCTGCATGCTTTTCGAAACAACGGTGGAGGTACCCGATATGTGGAACTACCTCCCTGACAATTTCTCCATCCATCAATACTTCCAGGCGAAGAACACCGTGCGTCGACGGGTGTTGCGGCCCAAGGTTGATGATCATTTCTTCGGCGCGAAGGTCCTCTGTCTTCAGCTTATTGGGTTCAGACTGCTGAAGAGAACCAGGCACGTATCGATATTGCAATTTGCTTTCCGACATCAGTAGTCCACCTTAATGTTCTTATAGTAGTCTTGTTGACGATAATCTTTTCGCAGCGGGTATCCTTCCCAGTCAGCAGGCATTAGAATTCGTCGAAGGTCGGAATGATTCCTGAAGCGTATACCGAACATATCGAAGATTTCACGTTCCTGCCAGTTTGCTGTTCTCCAGATGGATGACAAAGAATCAATTTCGGCGCTGTCACGAGGAAGCGTCACCTTCAACATCAGGTGAAGGTTAAAAGGAATCGAATAAAGGTTATAGACAACCTCCATCGTACCTGTAGCGGGTCCGTTATCTATACCAGTGACACAGGAGAGC
>JAEYXN010000228.1 GCA_023431285.1 Bacteroidota bacterium | reverse complement strand
CAAAAAGATTATCGAGCAAACTTCCAATTCGAAGGGAGTCATTTTCGATCTCCGTCAACCCGGCGTGATGACACAATATCAGGGATATCTCAATTCTACATTTGATTACATTGGTCTCTCGAAATACTTTGGAACCACCTCTCCAACGCAGGCCAGGAATCTATACTATTCAGGGTTTACCCCTGAGCGCGGCGGTACTTCAGGTGGATACATGACAAAATATGTGGTGCAGGATCTCGGTGCGCCGGGAATGTATTCGTCAGATAGCCCGAAAGTTGTATGGGTGGTCAACCAATTCAGTGAGTTACCCGCCACTGCCCTCGCTCACCAGGAAGCTGGTGCAGGATTCATCGTTAGCTCCCATGATCGCTTAACGGACATGCTTTCGCTGACCAACACATTCAGATTTTCGAATGACATCATCGTTAACTTCAGAACAAGCGAAGTGATCGGAACCAAAGAGCCTACAGCTGACTACGTGTATGCCTCGAATGAAGATCCTATGAGTGCAGCACAATCCATCCTCCTTGGTAAAACTCAGATCAAGAATTCCAGCACCACTCTTCAGAAGTCGACTTCCGCGGCGACCACAACCTATCCGCCTGGAAAATTCCCATCAGTAGGATATCGTGTTCTCGCTGCCGCAAAGATCTACACCGTCATCAATAACTTCTTCCCTTATCACCAATACATGGATAAGAACTGGAGAACGATCCTTACTGAATCCCTACCGGACTTCGTCGTGGCGCAGAATGAAAAAGAGTATGGTTATGCCGTTGCGAAGATGTATGCCAATATTAATGACTCGCACGGACACCAGATTGGCAACATGGCTCTGAATGAGTTGCGTGGCGAGTCACCCTCTCCGGTGTACGCAGGCTATGTAGACGGGAAAGTAATCGTCTCAGAATTCCGTAACGATTCTGTCTGTACTGCCCTTGGAATATCAATTGGTGACTTGATCCTAAAGGTGAACGGTGTACCCGTACAAAAGCTGATGGAAAAGTACGCCACATATTACGCCCACTCTACCCCTCAGGCCCTGGGCAGACTGGCGGTTGCGTATTTCGTTCGTGGTGATGAAGGCGCAGAAGGCACTTTTACCCTCCAGGATGCGAAAGGAAAAATCCGTGATGTGAAGTTCACGTGGGCGGCACAGCACAACCTTTTTGCTAAAGAAACATTCAAACATGAAGTTGTCGGGTTGATTAATCCAAATATCGGCTATGCCGACCTGGCTCGCCTCACACAAGATCAGGTGGACAATATGTTCGAGAAATTCAAGGACACGAAGGCTATCATCTTTGATATGCGCGGATATCCCAATGGCACCGCATGGTCCATTGCGCCACGCCTTACAGAAAAAGAGAACGTACCGCTGGCGATCTTCCGACGCCCGGAGGTGCTGGCTCCCAATATTAAGCATGGTGAAATGTTGTCGCGCAAGTCCAATACTGAATTCGTTCAAACAGTTGCGACTTCCAACAAATGGAAGTATAAGGGCAAAACGGTCATGCTTATTAATGAGGCAGCCATGAGTCAGGCAGAACATTCCGGACTGTTCTTTGAAGCCGTGAACAATACGGTGTTTATTGGTAGCCCTACCGTTGGTGCAAATGGCGATGTTACTAACTTTCTGATCCCTGGCGATATCAACCTTTACTTTAGTGGCCAGGGTGTATGGCATGCCGATGGAAGGCAACTTCAACGCCTTGGTCTGCGGCCGCATGTGCCTGTGACGCCTACAATCAAAGGCATCCGCGCCGGCAAGGATGAGGTCTTCGACAAAGCGGTGGCCTGGATTGAAAAGAATGTTAAATAGCAATCAAATACTCTGGTGAATCTGTTAATGATAACGATCCTCATCGTCCTCGCTGCTGCATTTCAACAATGTACCAACGGCAAGGCTACAAGTTCTGAGTTCACATACCCCGCACCCCTTCCCGATTCCGTGGCCCTGCCCTTCCTTCCCGGAATAGTCACAACAGATTCCCTCGACTTCAACGCAACATTCTCTACCGATGGTAAGTGCTTCTTCTTTTCAAAGTCCAGGAAAGGGAAATGGATGATCTTCACTACAGAGCGAAAAGGTAACGCATGGAGCACTCCAGTCCCGGCACCTTTCAACGAAGAAGCGTATTCACAGGCAGACCCGTTCATCGCCAGCGATGGTACTCTCTATTACATTTCAAACCGGCCCCGTGACAGCAACGATACTCTTCCTGATTATGATATCTGGTTCGTGCGCCCTCTGAACGATTCAGTGTGGTCCGCGCCGGAGAACCTTCGGGCAGTGAACTCTGACAGCACAGAATATTACGTCTCCCTCTCGAAGAATGGCAACGTATACTTCGCTTCAGATCGTTCCGGTACAACGGGGTCGCTGGATATTTATGTGAGTGAGCTCGTCAATGGCGAATACACTGAACCAAAGAATCTTGGTCCGGCTATTAACTCCCCGGGAACAGAGCATGACCCCCTGATCTCTGCCAATGAGGAGTTTCTTATCTTCACCGCTGTCGACAGAGCGGACTCCTTCGGCAGCGCCGACCTGTACTACTCAGAACGTGCCAGCGACGGCTCATGGACTCCGGCTGTCAACATGGGAAGAACTTTTAATACCGATACATACGAATACTGCTCTTACATCACTCCGGATAACAAGTACTTCTTCTTTAGCTCGGAGCTCGATGTAAAATGGATCAGCACACAGCATATTCCGTGGTTCACGAAAAGGAAGTGACTGATGAGGCTGCACCGACAGATTAATGACGCTCACCGATCATGCTAATGCGCATCTAATTTGCATTGATCGCTCTTGTGTCGAACTCAAGATAAGCACTCACACCACTCCCGGATTCATTCGTCATATCCATCTTTCCATTCAATGCCTGCACACGGGAGCGTAGACTTGCCAGTCCAAAGCCAACGTCACCAGAACCGGACTTTGAAAAGCCTGCCCCATTATCCTCCACGGTGATGGAAAGGATATGGTTCTGACAACTCAATTGCACCAGTGCCTCCGTGGCACCAGCATGCCGGATAATATTATTGATCAGTTCCTGGACAATCCTGTACACGGAAAGTTCAAAGCTGGAAGCAAACCGACCGATCTCACCCCACGAGTCGTACTGGATGGACAGCAGCTTGTCATTGCTTACGATACTGCAATAACGCTGCAACGCCTTTTCCAGTCCGTGCTGCATCAGGACCTCCGGCATCAGGTTATGAGCCGTTTTTCTCACCGTCGCAGAAGCTTCATTAATGAGTCCCAGGGCTTTGCCATAGGAGTCATCACCTGATACATTATGATCCCCGAGGTGCATCTTCGTCGCCGCGAGCAAACCTGATGAAGAGAGTTGAAGGAGGTGTGAAGACTGTTACCCGTCCTCCTTTCAGAATTCAGGTAACAGTTTAGCAGTTCAAAGAGTACTAAACTCCTTTCGAGCCGCCGCCGCCGGTACCTGCATAAACGCCTTCTCCGAAACTTGCTGATGAAGTGGTGCTCTGCTGAGCGTCACCGATGTTGGGAGAAAATGTGCTGAGGATGACCGACGTGGCGATCGATAAAATTAAGGTTACCATAATTGAGGGGGTTTATTTCGATCAAGTTAAGATAATCATCCTAAATGATCCACCTCAATTTCGGCATCCCTCCCCAGACGATCAGATCGGGTTACTTATAAAGCTTCTTGCTTTCCGCCTCGAACTTATCACCTGCAACCCACACCGGTCTCTCGGCGCGGTTGGCAAGCAAATGATTCGCGTACACAAATGCTCTGAAGAATTTGATCAGGTATTTAAAATCAAGACTCGCAACTTCATCTGCAGGTTGATGATAATATTTCATCAGCTCAGCGTCGAAGGCTTTGGTACCCGGCGAGAAATTGATAGCAGGAATTCCCTTGACCGCGAAACTGTAATTGTCAGAGCGCTCATAGAGATTCTGTTCCGGCGCCGGATCATTTCCTGCTTTCAATCCGAACTTTTCACTCGCGGTGATAAGATCAGCGCTGAATGAAGTCCTCTCCAGCCCGATGGTTGTCGTCATCGTGGTATCGTTATACCCTGCTCCGTCGCAATTGAAATTGAATACCGTCTTGTTAAGGGGCACTAAAGGATGTTCTGCATACCATGTGCTTCCCAGCATACCCTTCTCTTCTGCGGTCAGTGCGATGAAAAGAACGGAACGCTTCGGAGGATACTTCGCGAGGTATTTAGCGGTTTGCATCATGCCCACTGTACCGATGGCGTTGTCTCTTGCCCCGTTAAGTATGCTGTCAGGTTTCATCGCCGGGTTGACGCCAACGTGATCGTAGTGCGCCGATACGATGATGAACTCATTCTTCAGCTTCGCGTCCGTGCCTTCAATCATGGCGATTACATTTCTCGCACTGACTTTCTTCTTATAAGTACCGCGCACATCAACACTTCCGGTTGCGCGGCGGGTTTCTTTCAAGGCAGTAACCACAGCGTTGTCGCTGTTCTTCATCCATAGATGAGGAATGGAAGTGTTCTTCTCAATGGAAATCTTTTCTCTGCTGAGATAATCCGCAATACCCGCCCAGGGCATTCCCGGCAGGGCGAAGATCTCTATCAATGCTTTCGCGCCTAGCTCTTCAGCTAACGCTGCTTTGTTGGAGGCGTCATAAAGAAGAGCTTTCGCAATATTGTTTTCGCCACTGCTTCCTGCAAGGGTCACGACAATCCTGCCTTTCACTTTCGCTTTAACCATGTCGTCCCGCGAACCATAACCTGCGAAGACGATCTCACCCGACGCGCTTGCGGAGTCTCCGCCCATAAGTACCACATCCTCTTTCATTTTGAAGACCTGATTATTGATCGCAAGTTCCACGTGCCTCGGGGCTTTGGTGGACTGGAGTTTCACCGGCTGAAAATAGTCTGACGCACCAGGTGCAGGCTTTAATCCTTGTTGTTTGAAAAACGAAGCGATGTAGTTGGCCGCGATCTCCAACTCAGGAGAACCGGTATTCCTTCCCCTCATCTCATCTGCTGCCAGAAACGTAATATGCGCTTCAACGTCGCGCATCACCACAGTATTAATCACATCTTTGACAGGATCATTCTGCGCCGTCAGTGTAACAGTACTGACAACAAAGAAGCTGAGGAGTAATATCTTTTTCATTATCGTTTCGATAAGTTTGAAAGATAACAAAATAAGATTATTACTGGACAATCCCGCCCAACCATGTAATCAAGCAATCATGGAATCAAGGTCCATGGAATCAAGGTAATCAGGCAATCATGGAATCAAGGTCCAAGGAAATCAAGGAAATCAAGGAATCAAGGAATCAAGGTCTAAGGTCCGATTCTCTAAGATGTCCATCCTGTATTACCGTAGCTTTCAGATTCCCCTTATCCACCACCACAGGATCAAACAAAATACTGGGTACTTCCTTCTTTCCGTTGTTCATCGTAAAGGTATGGTCAATCTTTTCACCTTTGGCAATCTTCA
>JAEYXN010000218.1 GCA_023431285.1 Bacteroidota bacterium | reverse complement strand
CCGATAGAGAAGGCTGAGAAAGTTGTGAACCCGCCACAGACGCCAACGCTAAGGAATAAAGACCATTCTGTTGAGACTGTTTTTCGCGCAGCAAGTGAAATAACTACGCCGATGATGAAGGATCCGAGAATGTTAACAATCAGAGTAGAGTACGGCATTATCGAAGAGATTCTATCGCCCATCATTTTTCCAACTGAGTAGCGACCCATGCTTCCGAGCATTCCGCCAATACCTACAAAAAAGAGATGCGTCAGGTTCATGAGGTGAATTGATATTCAGGATTAAGTAATGGCTCCGAAATTCAGATAATGAAAGAGAGCCGAGAATGGGATTTGAACCCACGACCTGCTGATTACGAATCAGCTGCTCTACCCCTGAGCTACCTCGGCAGCAGGGTGCGTGTGTCGTATGGGTGAAAATTAGCATTTTTTCATCGATGTCGATCTGCGGCGATTCTTCTTTTTTGGGCGGATGATGATGACCGGAAGCGACGCTCTTCATTATACTTTGAAGGTGTTGGAATATCACGATCGTATTCACGCCATTCTTCGCGCAAATCAGTATATTTCCGTGATTATGCTTTCGAAAAAGTGTAAATACGCAATCCACGCTTTGGTTCATATGGCCAAGACGCCGGAGGATAAATTTTTGATCAAGGATATTTCAGAGGAGTGCAATATTCCAAAGAAATTTCTTGAGGCGATTTTGCTTGACCTTAAGCGCGCTGGTGTTTTGGGGAGCAGGCAGGGGAAAGGCGGTGGTTATTTTTTGAGGAGAAAACCCTCAGAGGTTAATCTTGCCGAGGTGGTCAGACTATTCGATGGAGCCATTGCCGCTGTGCCGTGCGCTACTTTCAAGTTTTACGAATCTTGCGATGAGTGCAAGGATGAAGAGATCTGCGCTGTCCGGCATGCGTTTCTGGCTGTTCGCAACGCAACGGTAGAGATGTTGAAAGCAGACACATTGGAAGTACTTGTGAAACGCGAGGCCAAACTTATCGCGCGTAAAAAGCGTTAACCGTCTATAAAAGTCACGGCTCTTCTGCTTGACAAAGTTGAAGAGGCGGACTTAATTCACTTATTGTTTTACTAAACCCTTTACTGTATGTCTCTCCGACTAGGCGACGTCGCACCTGATTTCTCTGCCGAAACGACTCAGGGAAAAATTAACTTTCACGAATGGCTCGGCAACAGCTGGGGAATTCTTTTTTCTCACCCCGCAGATTTTACGCCTGTATGTACCACGGAGCTGGGCGCAATGGCAAAACTTGGCGACGCTTTTTCCAAACGCAATGTGAAGATACTTGCGATCAGTGCTGATCCGCTGGATTCTCACTTGAGATGGATCAACGACATCAATGAAACGCAGAACACAACTGTCAACTATCCTTTGATTGCAGACCCTGAATTTAAGGTTGCTGATCTTTACGGGATGGTTCACCCTAACGTCGACAAGTTCACTGTTCGTTCTGTTTTCGTTATCGGACCCGACAAGAAGATTAAGCTGATGATCACTTATCCTGCGAGCACAGGAAGAAACTTTGACGAGCTTCTGCGCGTGATTGACAGCCTCCAGCTGACTGCAGGATATAGTGTAGCCACACCTGCAAACTGGAAGCATGGTGAGGACGTAATCATCACTGCAGCTGTGAAGGATGAGGACATTCCGGCAAAATTCCCGAAAGGCCATAAGAAGGTTAAGCCGTATTTGCGCACAACGCCGCAGCCAAACATTTAATTTTAAGAAGAGCCGAGAGGCTCTTTTTTCTTTGACCACTATTTGTTGAGGGGTTCGATCAGATTGATGTAACGCAGTTGTTAAAAAAGGATTAAACCAAATGGGGGTTTCTATCGTTAAGACTGTCATACAGAAAAAGAGTATGAAAGTCCCTGGATATTCATCCCAAATTCTCAACGCGTACCTGATCAAATTTCAGGAATCGCAGTCGATCCTAAACGATCTTATTCGTGAAACGCGAATTCAGAAGCGTATAGCCAAGAGCAGGAGAAGATTATCCAAAGCCTGTGACTGAGGCGAAAACGTTTGCAGTCATTGGTGCAGGAATCGGTGGTTTGACTACTGCTATTGCGCTGCAGCGAATAGGAATTCGCACGCGTATCTATGAAAGTGCCACGGGGTTTCGACAGGTTGGTGCAGGAATTGTTCTCGCCCCGAACGCGATTAAAGCATTCACTTCCCTTGGTGTGGCAGATGATCTGATAGAAAAGGGGCACCTTCTTCAAAACTTTTCTATCTGTGATCAATCCGGAGCGCCATTGACGACTACTCCTAACGAGTCAGCAAAGAAATTTCCTCCGTCATATGCGTTTCACCGCGCCGAACTCCACGCTTCACTCATCAGCAAGTTGAACTCGCCCGTGATTACGTTGGGCATGACGTGCGTAGACTTTTTTCCTGAGGGGAATGGAATTACGCTTGTGTTCAAGGATGGCTCCCGGGACAAGGTAGATGGCGTGATCGCTGCAGATGGCATTCATTCGGTCTTCAGAAAAAAGCTATTACCCAAGTCCTCTCTTCGTTATTCAGGCTATACGTGCTGGCGTGGTGTCACTGAAGATTCGATTGTTTCAGATCGTGAAGCAAAGGAACTGTGGGGAAGGGGAAGGCGGTTTGGATATGTCCCATTGTCGGATGGAAGAGTGTATTGGTATGCCACGGTAAACGCCAAACCAAAGGACGCGTCATTACGCGATAATGCGGATGCAGTCTCTTCCTTGTTTTTAGACTTTCCAGAACTAGTTTCTCTCGCAATTAAGAAGACAGCGGAAAACAGGATGATCAGAAACGATATCTATGATTTTCCACCTGTGTCAAAATATGCATTTGGAAATGTGCTTCTTCTCGGGGATGCAGCCCATGCCACGACTCCCAACATGGGTCAGGGTGCATGCATGGCTATTGAGGATGCGGCCGTGCTGATGAATTGTCTTTCAAAATCTTCCGACATCAGCGATGCATTTAATACGTTTAGCGCAAAACGATTGAAACGAACCCGCAAGATTGTAGAAACCTCCTATTCTCTTGGCCGCATTTCACAAGTTGAGAACAGAACCTTCATTGCGATACGGAACAAACTGATGCGATTGACACCTTCATCGGTGTCAGAAAAGCAGTTTCGTTTTTTGTATGAGGTGTCGTTTGATTGATAGGCCAGTCTGTTTTTCGATCATTAAATCATACTTCCCAAGGGAGATCTTCGGGATAGGTACTTTCGTAATGCAAAGGGATATTGAATTGGGCAAGACGTTCGCGGGCCTCTTCGAGGAAAGCATGATGATGCTCACGCTCTGAGACTTTTCTGATGATAATGTATCTGATCCTGTCGGGAAACATATCCGCGAGGTTGACATAGATCGATAAATCTTTTTGGGTGTTATCTCCGATGAGAATATACTTCTTGTTTGGAAACAATTCCATGATTTTGCCAAGCGTATTCATCTTATGGGAATGCGATTTTCCCATTAACCTGCGCGTCATCCAATCGCGAAGGTGAATGTATTGTTTAAGGAACAACGGACCTGGTGGGAACTTGTTAATCGTAAGAAAGCGAAATAACATCGGGTATAGAT
>JAEYXN010000217.1 GCA_023431285.1 Bacteroidota bacterium | reverse complement strand
AGGATGTTCTGCGCAGTTCTCCGACCAATACCAAAAATGTAGGTAAGGGCGATCTCACCGCGCTTATTATCAGGGATATCTACGCCTGCTATACGTGCCATAGTCTTTTAACCTTGTCTTTGTTTATACCTCGGATTCTTCTTGTTGATCACATACAGTTTGCCCTTGCGTCTGATGATCTTACAGTCAGCGCTACGCTTCTTTATGGATGCTTTAACTTTCATGTCTTTATATAATCTACTTGTATCTAAATACAATTCTCCCTTTTGTCAGGTCGTACGGCGACATTTCCAACCTCACTTTGTCCCCAGGCAAAATCCGAATGTAATTCATTCTCATCTTACCTGAGATATGGGCCAGTACCTCGTGCCCGTTCTCCAATTGTACCCGGAACATCGCGTTTGACAGCGCTTCCGTTATAGTACCATCTTGTTCAATTGACCTTTGTTTCGCCACTTATACGTATAATTTTCTTCGATATACTGGTGCGTCGTCAATATCTCCGTTCGATCTTCGTGCACTGCAACTGTATGTTCAAAATGCGCTGACGGTTTCCTGTCCGATGTCCGGATCGTCCATCCATCCCGCTCCTGTACAACACTTCTTGTTCCCTGGTTGATCATCGGCTCTATCGCGAACACCATCCCTTCAACAATCTTCACTCCCTTCCCTCTCTTTCCGTAGTTCGGAACCTCCGGATCTTCATGAAGCTTCTTACCAACACCGTGTCCTACCAACTCCCTCACCACACCATAACCAAAGCCTTCAACATAACTCTGAATAGCGTGTGAAATATCACCAATCCTGTTTCCCGCCTTCGCCTGATCAATGCCCCTGTAAAGAGACTCACGCGTTCTCTCCAGCAGTAGAAGAGTTTCCTCCTTTACTCCCTCCAGAGGGTATGTGTAGGCCGAATCACTGTGAAACCCTTTAAAGAATACTCCACAGTCAACCGAAATGATGTCACCGTCTTTTAACTCATACTTACCCGGAAATCCATGCACCACCACCTCATTAACCGAGATGCAGAGCGAAGAAGGAAATCCATTGTAATTCAGGAAAGATGGAGTGCCACCATTATCCCTTATGAATTCTTCCGCCACTTTATCCAACGCAGAGGTCCTGACACCTGGCTTTATCAGCCTGGCAATTTCTCCGTGAGCTTTCCCTAATATCAGGGCTCCTTCACGGATGATGGCAAGATCCTCTTCCGTTTTTAAGTGAACCATTCAGCGTATTAAGCCGCAGCAATTTGAGAACGTCCTTTTACTCTTCCAGATTTCATCATGCCTTCGTAGTGTCTCATCAGTAGGTAACTTTCAATTTGCTGAAGCGTGTCAAGCACAACGCCCACAAGAATCAGCAATGAAGTCCCACCAAAGAACTGCGCGAAGTTCTGTCCAACACCGGCCTGCACTGCAAACGCGGGAAGGATCGCTATAATCACCAGGAACAATGCCCCGGGAAGTGTAATTCTGGATAAAACTGTATCAATAAACTCTGCTGTCTCTCTTCCCGGCTTAACGCCTGGAACGAAACCACCATTTCTTTTCAGGTTATCAGCAATATCATTCGAGTTGATAGTGATCGCCGTGTAGAAGAAAGTGAAGATAAGGATCAATATCGCGAACAGTAAGCTGTACTGCCATGAGTATGGATCAGAGAAGGTTGAGCCTATGTACGCTCCAACATCACTGTCCGCCCATAAACCTGCGAGCAGGGTTGGAATGAACATCAATGCCTGAGCAAAAATGATTGGCATCACACCTGCCGAGTTCAATTTCAACGGAATAAAGTCACGCTTGCCACCGTAGAGCTTATTCCCGACCATCTGCTTTGCATATTGGATAGGAATACGGCGTGTTGCCTGAGTCAACGCGATTACGGCAACAACAATTCCGAACAGAGCGAACAATTCAATGATAAAGAAGATCGCTTTGCCTGGGAACTTGTCGCTTACTTCAGAGAACAATGCCAGCGGCAATCTTGAAATGATACCGATCATGATAAGCATAGAGATACCATTTCCAATACCCTTATCAGTAATCCTTTCACCAAGCCACATACAGAACATCGTTCCAGCAATGATCAATGCAAGCGAGCTTGCGTACCATGCTAGTCCCGGAGTAGTAATCACTGCAGGATCAATCATTCCTTTCAGATAACTATAACCCTGGAAGAGAGTAATAAAGATGGTAAGTACCCGCGTAAACTGATTCAGGCGCTTCCTGCCGGAATCACCCTCCTTCTGAAGCTTCTGGAAATACGGAACTGCGAAGGTCAACAACTGCACAATGATCGAAGCCGAAATGTATGGCATGATCCCAAGTGCGAAGATGGAAACGTTGTTAAACGCACCACCAAGAAAGTTGTTAAGAAACCCGAGCACGCCTCCAGTATTTCTTTCAGGGTCAATGCGGTTCGCATCAATACCCGGAAGAACGATGAAGGATCCCAACCGGAAGATGACCAGAAATCCGATTGTATTCAGAATTCTGACCCTCAGGTCCTCGATTGAGAAAATGTTAATTATGGTCTGAATGAATCGCTTCATTATTTCACCGTTGTGGCTGTTCCGCCTGCTTTTTCAATGGCTTGTTTAGCTGTTGCGCTGAAAGCATGCGCTTCCACGTTGATCTTAGACTTCAGTTCCCCTCTGCCTAGAACCTTGATTTTATCTTTCTTGCCTATTACGCCATTCTCAACGAGGAACTGGAAAGTAATAGCACCATCTTTTGCATTCTGAGCAAATCCTTCAAGTACATCGAGGTTTACAGCCTTGAAATACTCTTTGTTATTGTTCTTGAAGCCGAACTTAGGTACACGGCGCTGAAGTGGCATCTGACCACCTTCAAAACCAGACTTCTTAGAATAACCGGATCTTGACTGCGCACCTTTGTGACCACGTCCGGCGGTGCTTCCACCAGAACCCTGGCCACGGCCAAGTCTTTTATTCGATTTAACAGAACCTTCAGCAGGTTTTAATGTATGCAGCTTCATCTTAAA
>JAEYXN010000192.1 GCA_023431285.1 Bacteroidota bacterium | reverse complement strand
GTGGCAGCCATGACCAGAGGACGGTTCCCGGGTGGTTTAGGTTACAGTACAAACAAAAAAAGCATCCAGAGGTGGATGCTTTTAAGTTATGCTTACGCTTGATTAAACGACTTGAGCCTGAAGCTTTTGTGCCAAAACTGACTTGGGAACAGCTCCAACCTGCTTATCAACGATTTGTCCTCCTTTGAAGACCAGCAGAGTGGGAATGCTTCTCACGCCAAAACGGGCAGTAACAGCAGGATTTTCATCTACATTCAATTTACCAACCACAGCCTTTCCTTCGTAGTCGCCAGCCAGCTCTTCAACCACCGGGCCGATCATCTTACAAGGTCCGCACCATTCTGCCCAGAAGTCTACTAATACAGGCTTATCAGAATTTATGATCTGATCGAAGTTAGCGTCATTAATTTCAATTGCTTTTCCCATGAATAATAAATTATAGTTTCAAATAATCGTTGATAGTACCCGAACGCAAAGGTATGGTGAATAGTTCACCCTAAACGTCCGGGATAGTTGTTTTTAGAGAACTACCTCCACCTCAACTTCTCCGACCTTCTTCATTTTTTTCACCATGTCGTTCACAGGGTTAACCCTGAATTTTCGCGACAGGAGCTCAAGATATATATTTTCCGTCTCATCGCGTATTTTCAGATACAAAGGAGTGTTGCCGCTGAATTCCTGGCAAACACCTTCGATCCTGCCGATGAACTCGCGTGTGATCTCTTCGGAATTCATTCTAAGCTGAACACCCTTACTTCTCTTCAGTCCGATCTCGTTCAACAGATCGATGTTCCTGATCTTGAACTCAATGTTTTGCTGGCCCCATGTGTTTTTGATCACGGTGCCCTCCACAAAAAGGAACCATCCCATATTCATGAAGTTCCTGAATTTTAAATAGTCTTCTCCAAACAATGTGAAGGTGCAGTTCCCCGTGTAGTCTTCCAGTGTGAATTTCCCGAAAGGCTTTCCTGTCTTCGTCGTCCTGTGCTCGACTGTGGATACAATCCCTCCGAGCTTCAGGTCTCTTCCCAGGAGACTTTCTATTTCATTCAACTGTGAACAGCTCGCAGTACAGAACGCGTCCATTTCAAACCGGAAGTTATCGAGAGGGTGTCCCGAAATGTAGATCCCCACAACCTCTTTCTCCAGATTGAGCTTTTCGATTTCCGTGAATGGTTCCACATAATCAATTCGCGGTTTCGGCAATGCAGTGCCTGTGGAGGCCCCAAACAAACTGGCTTGCGAGCTCATTTCTTCCTGCTGCGTTTTTGCAGCGAACTTGATCGCCTTTTCGATGAGACTCACATCACCTTCCTTGGCAAACACATATTGTCTCCGGTGAATACCATCAAAACAATCCAGCGCCCCTGATAATGCGAGGCATTCAAATGTCTTTTTGTTTACAGACCGTTGACTCAAACGTTTCGCGAAGTCAAATATGTCGACATACGCGCCACGCTGGTCACGTTCCTCTATTATCGCCTGAACAGCAGACTCTCCGGCACCTTTGATGGCACCAAGGCCGAAACGTATCTCTCCCTGTTTGTTTACTTCGAAGAATACCCCCGATTCGTTGACGTGAGGCCCAAGTACTTTCAGTCCGAGACTACGGCACTCTTCAATGAAGAAGGTGACGTTTTCAAGATTGTTTTGTGAATGGGTGAGCACCGCCGCCATGTATTCAGCGGGGTAGTTCGCCTTAAGATAGGCAGTATGGTACGCAACGAGTGAATAACAAGTAGAGTGCGATTTGTTAAAGGCATATTGAGCGAAGGCTTCCCAGTCGGTCCAGATCTTTTCGCAGATGTCCTTTGCGTGCCCGCGATCACCGCACCCCTGGATGAATTTATCCTTCATCTTATCAAGGACCGCTTTCTGCTTCTTACCCATGGCCTTCCGCAGAACGTCGGCGTCACCCTTGCTGAAGCCCGCAAGCTTCTGTGACAAAAGCATCACCTGCTCCTGATAGACCGTAATACCGTAAGTCTCCGCCAGGAACTCTTCCATTTCCGCGAGATCATATTTGATCGGCTCCCGGCCATGCTTTCTGTTAATGAACGCGGGGATATATTCCATCGGACCCGGCCGATACAAGGCGTTCATCGCGATGAGATCTTCGAATTTATCCGGCTTCAGCTGGCGGAGGTACTTCTGCATACCCACACTTTCAAACTGGAACGTTCCCGCTGTATCGCCACGTTGGAAAAGCTGGTAAGTCTTCTGGTCGTCGAGTGGAATTTCATCGACAACGATCTCTATGCCGCGGCTCTTTTTTACATTCTTTACTGCAGTGTTGATGATCGAAAGTGTTGTCAGCCCAAGAAAGTCCATCTTCAGAAGACCGGCACTTTCAACGACGCTGTTGTCGAACTGGGTAACCAGCATTTCCGAATCCTTCGCGGTGGATACAGGAACGAAGTTTCTTAAATCGTCAGGGGTGATGATCACTCCACAGGCGTGGACACCGGTGTTTCGTACCGATCCTTCAAGAATGACAGCTTGCTGAAGGACCTGTGCTTTCAGGTCGTTGCCTTTCTTTATGTCTGCGAGTTCTTTTACTTCTTCAAACGCGGCATCCAACGAGGTGCCTGGACGCTCGGGAATCATTTTGGCAAGCACGTTCGCGTCGGTAAGAGGAAGCTCCATCACACGGGCGCAATCGCGGATAGAGGACTTCGCCGCCATTGTGCCGTAGGTGATGATCTGTGCAACCTGGGTCTTGCCGTATTTATCGATCACATATTTGAGCACCTTGTCGCGGCCTTCGTCGTCAAAGTCAATATCAATATCGGGAAGTGATACACGGTCAGGATTCAGAAAGCGCTCGAACAGAAGGTCGTACTTGATTGGATCCACGTTCGTGATACCGATGCAGTATGCTACGGCCGAACCCGCTGCAGATCCGCGTCCGGGTCCGACGGAGACTCCCATCTCGCGAGCCTTCGATGTGAAATCCTGTACGATAAGGAAGTAACCGGGGTACCCTGTCTTCTTAATGGTCTCGAGTTCGAATTCGAGGCGCTCCCGTATGGGGTCAGTTATTTCTGTAAATTTCCTGCGCGCACCTTCAAAGGTGAGGTGCCGTAGGTAGTCGTCTTCGGTTTCAAACTCTGGCGGTATATCGAATTTGGGGAGGAGGACACTTCTTTCGAGCTTATAAATTTCAATCTTGTCGAGTATCTCGCTGATTGTTTCAATGGCTTCCGGCAGATCGCGGAAGATTGATTTCATTTCTTCCTGCGACTTGAAATAGTATTCTGTATTCTGAAGTCCGTAACGATGTCCGCGGCCGTAACCAAT
>JAEYXN010000160.1 GCA_023431285.1 Bacteroidota bacterium | reverse complement strand
TTCTCCGGTCGACATCATTCGCGCAATGAGTAACAACAGCAAAGACTCCGCGTTTGTGAAGGCTCTCGCAATTGCAAAAACAAGACAAAAGTCCAGTCAGGAAAGTTTCGGTAACCTGTTCTTTAACGCTTACAAGGAACTTGCTCCAGGTAAACAACTCACATCGATTTTTGCGAACTCTGCGACAAAAGGAAGAATTGCTTCCAACGCTTCTGATGCGGATGTAAAGAATGTTATTAATAATGAAATCGAGAATGCGATCGACAGGTCCTTTACCATTCTTCGAAATCGTCTTGATCAATTTGGTACCGCTGCGCCAAATATTCAACGCCTTCCCGGTCGTGGCCAAATTCAAATCGAAATTCCCGGTGCTGACAACCCGCAGCGCGTTCGTAAACTCCTGCAAGGTGTGGCGCGACTGGAATTCTATGACGTCATCGATCCAAACAGCGTCTATACTCCGATGCTTGCCATCAACGACCTGTTGGTGAAGGAACAAAATGCTTCGAAGAAATCAACTCCTGCTAAGACTCAGCCTGCGCAAAAAGATCTGGGTGATCTCTTAGGCGACAGCACAACGACAGAAGCGGATACAACTCAGGCTACCGGTCTTGACTCCCTGCAGAACGCGAATCTCTCGCCGATCTTTGCGCTTAGCAAAGGAGGGTATCGTTACGATGTTAAAGACACCGCCAAAATCAATGCGATCTTCAAGCGTGCCGACATCCGTGGAATGTTGCCACGCAACGTTGGCCTCTTCTGGGGAAACAAGGTCGAGCCGGATGGAACAGGTACTTCTGCTCTTGAGTTATTTTTCCTCGACATTCCGAGAAACGGTAAGCCGAGGCTGACTGGTGAGGTAATTACCGACGCCAGAAAGGATCTCGACGAGAGAGCAAACCATGCAGTGAGCATGAATATGAACGCCACCGGAACGCGTATCTGGAAAAACTGGACAGCAGAAGCATCGGGGAAATCTCCGAGAGGAAGAATAGCTATCGTTCTTGATAATACCGTGTACTCTGCGCCAAGCGTAAACGGTGAAATTCCTAACGGAAACTCTCAGATCTCCGGACAGTTTACCGAAGAAGAAGCGAAAGATCTTGCGAACGTTTTGAAGGCCGGGTCTCTTCCTGCGCCTACCACTATCGTTGAGGAAGCCATTGTCGGCCCTACTCTGGGAGAGGTTGCCAGAAATCAGGGCTTGTTGTCGGTTATCTGCGGTCTCGTTCTCGTCGTCGTATTCATGGTGGCGTATTATGGAAAGTCAGGCGCCGTAGCTAACCTCGCATTGGTGTTCAATATATTCTTCATCCTGGGAATTCTCGCGCAGTTAGATGCAGCCCTTACGCTCCCTGGTATTGCGGGTATCGTTCTCACGATGGGTATGGCGGTAGATGCGAACGTAATTATTTATGAAAGGATCCGCGAGGAAATGCGACAAGGCAAACGTCTCAGAGAGGCGATCACAATTGGATATCGAAAATCGTTCTGGACAATATTTGACTCTAACATCACTACGTTCCTTACGGCGTTGATGCTGTTCCTATTCGGGCAAGGTCCGATCAAAGGTTTCGCGATCACGCTTATGGTCGGTATCATTTCAACATTCTTCACAGCGGTATACATCTCTCGTGTTGTCATTGAATGGATGATGGCGAAACGTGGCGATGATGCGAACCTTACGTTTACAACTCCGATGTCGCGTTACGATATATCAAAATACCACATTGACTTTCTCTCGAAGAGAAAAATGGCCTACATATTCTCAGGGGTTGTTATCGGCGTCGGTGTTCTGTTGATTGCGCTGCAGGGATTGAACCTTGGTGTCGATTTTAAAGGAGGCCGAACTTATGTAGTAAGTTTCGCAAAACCCGTAGTTGCTACAGACATGAAGTTGGCATTGACGGAGAGCTTCGAGAATGTCGGTACAGAGGTGAAGAACTATGGAAGTAACAACGTAGTTAAAGTGACCACCTCTTATCTTATCGACGATTCTTCAGAAGAAGCAGACGATAAGGTGAAGAGCTCTCTTATCGCCGGACTTGAAAAATTCACCGGCTTGAAATACGTGGCTGATGATGGCAAAATTGACGAATCTCACTTTTCGATTCCGAGTTCAAGTAAAGTTGGCGCGACAATCGCCGACGATATCAAAAGCTCATCAGTTGAAGCAGCACTGCTTTCCCTGGTCGCAATTTTCCTATACATTCTGGTACGCTTCCGGAAGTGGACATTCAGTACAGGTTCAATTGTTGCACTCGCGCATGATGCTCTGTTTGTCTTCGCTGCGTTTGCAATTGCCCGGGTCCTTGGTATCAATTTCGAAGTAGATCAGGTTTTTGTAGCTGCGATCCTGACGGTAATTGGTTACTCTATTAACGATACGGTAATCGTATTTGACCGGATCAGAGAGTTCATTGGATTAGGAACGTCGCACGATCGCGCGAACATTATCAACGAGGCGATTAATAGCACGCTGAACAGAACCCTGATAACTTCCGGAACTACATTACTGGTGGTGATGGCTTTGTTATTTTTCGGAGGCGAAGTTCTTCGTGGATTCTCGTTCGCTCTTTTGGTAGGGATAGGAATTGGAACTTATTCATCTATCTTTATCGCGGCACCAATTATGGTTGACCTTGATAAGGATGACAAAGCTTCCGGCAAACCTGTTGAAGGCAAGAAGGCTGCAATAGCTAGCTGATCGCGAAAGACTGGAATAAAGAAAGCCACCTGATGAGGGTGGCTTTCTTTATAGTTTCTTTTTCAAAGAATCAACAAGAACGTTCAGGGCTACGTCAAAATCTTTGTTGTTGGGAATGATGAAATGAGCGCTTGATTTCAGTGGCTGAATGTATGTTTCATAAACAGGCATTACGTGGTTTTCATATCGATAAAGCACGTCATTAAGATCGTAACCTCGCTCAAGGTTGTCACGCAAGATCCGGCGAGTTAGTTTGATATGATCCTTTGCTTCAATGTAGATTTTCAAATCAAGCTCCTGCTCGATCCCGGGAAATCCCAGAATAAATAGCCCTTCAACAACCAGTAGTGGCGCTGGTGCGAGTTCAATGATTTTTTGCTCCACTCCCGGCTTATTAAAAACATACTCAGGCCGTGAAACCTTTCCCCCAGCCTTGAGAATCTTAATGTCACGGATAAATTCGTCACGATCGATGGCATCGGGCAGATCGAAATTTTCGATGCCGGCTTCGTCCAGGTGCTGTTTTTCTTTTGACTTATAGTAATTGTCTTGAGAGATGAGAGCGATTTCTTCAGGCTTGAAGAATGATGCAAGTTTCTTGATGAAGGACGTCTTACCTGACCCGCTCCCTCCGGTGATGCCGATGGTGTATGATGTGCCCATGCGGCTAATTAAGCAGGAATATCTAAATGTGCTAGAGTGACAATAGAAAATCTGTCAGCTTTCTTACGGCCTGGCCGCGGTGGCTCATTGAGTTCTTTTGGGCCAATGTCATCTCTGCGAAGGTGAGCTCCGATCCTTTTGGTTTGAAAACAGGGTCGTATCCAAATCCATCGGTTCCTTTTCTGTTTTCGATTATCTCGCCAGCGATCACACCTTCAAACAAAATTGGCGCCTCATTAATACCAGCCAGGGCGATGACGGTTCTGAACTGCGCCTGGCGATTGCTTGAATTTCCCAGCCTGCTCAGAAGAAGTTTTATGTTGTCCTCATCGTCACGTTGAGGACCAGCGAAACGGGCGGAATAGACTCCGGGTTGGCCGTTGAGGGCATCAACTTCCAACCCGGTGTCATCTGCAAAGCACGGAATGCCGAAGTTCTGAAGAACGAAATTCGCCTTCTGCATGGCGTTTCCCTCCAATGTATCAGTGGTCTCAGGAAGCTCGTCAAAACATCCGATTTCTTCCAGCGATACAATACTGATACGCGGTTCCAATGCACTTCGGACTTCACGAAGCTTGTGCTTGTTATTAGTCGCGAAGCAAATTCTATTCATTATTCTACGTCCGTCAATTCAACCTCAATGATCAGGTTTGCATTTGCAGGAAAGATCTGCGTTCCCCCACTCGAAACTGCTTCAGTACCGTAGGCCAGCCCTGATGGTACATAGAAAGTTGCTTTTCCTCCTTCATTCATCTCCTGCAATCCAACCTTCAATCCGTTAATCACATCAACGACGCGGCTATCAAAACCCGCCCCAGGCTGTACCGTTTGAGAATGAACAACGTTCGCATCGTTGCTTAGAAGGCGATATTTCAGATTCATCTTCACCACAGAGTACCAGGTGGGTTTCGGTCCGCTACCGACTTCAGTGATCTTGTACCTCACTCCGCTCGGAAGCTTTTCGACATCCGTCAGGGCTTTGGTGGTGATATAATTCTCAATTGCAGTTGTATCGGTCTTGAACTGTTGTTTCTCGATCTCAGTCTTGTCGACAGCCTGGAAATCAATATCGAATACAAGGTTCGAATTTGCCGGGATCTTTGTCTGAGGCGTCGCGCCGTATCCCAACGGAGAGGGTATATACAATTTCGCTTTTGAGCCTTCGGGAAGGGTCATCAATGCAACGATCCATCCGTCGATATAAGATCTCAGCGGGTTATTCTGTACTGTTCCCTGATCAAAAGTGCTGCCGTCGCTCAATAACTTTCCAACATAACCGACTTTTACCCTGCTGGTAGGCATCGCCGGAACACCTGTGCCGAGTTCGGTAATTACCATGCGAAGACCGCGAGAGTCTTTCACCACATCAGTAATCCCTGCAGCCGTAAGGTGTTTGTCGATTGCGTCGACATCCTTCGCTAATTGACCATAATAATCGTACCCCTCTTCATCATCATTTACGCAAGAATTGAACGATAACACAAGCGCCCCAAGGAGCACCAGACTAAGAAAAAATCGAGTTAACTTCATATTAAAATTTATTTACAGCTTCTACTCTGTGGGTCATACCCATCCTTAAAATCAACCAACTTCACATCGAAAATCAAAACAGCGTCCGGAGGGATCGCACCAGGCACACCGTTAGGACCATATGCCATATATGATGGAATATAAATTGTCGCTGAATCGCCAACCCCTAACAACGGAATGCCTACGCGCCATCCTTCAATTACGTTCTCAAGAGGGAAAGAAAAGTTGGTATTCGCATCGAACACCTCTTCGTTCGATAAAAGGCTTCCTTTGTAATCCACCACCACGCAGTTTGCCGCAGTTGGTTTTTTCTTTCCGCCATTCGTGTGAAGAACGTAGTGTAATCCGCTGGAGTCTTTTTGAGCATTGATATTTTTTGAGGCGACATATTCAGAGATGAGTTTCTCATCCACTGTCACCTGACGAGTTCTTTTGTCGTCCATCAATTTCGTCTGATAGTCACGGAATGATTCCTGATTCATGATCTCGTCGACCCTGATCAGGTACGAGATGTCCACAGTGCTATCAATTTCAGGAGGCATCGGTTGCTTAAACACGTCCCTGAATAGCCTGGTGATCGGCATCTGCACTACGACACTGTCGCCTTTTGAGAGCATACGAAACATCTGTTCCATGCCGTCTTCATTTTTCAGTTGTGCAGAATCGGCCACCACGAGTACGCCAGGCATTCCACGATCTAATGTGCTGGACCAGACTGAATCTTTGGAATCCTTCATAACGAATTGGAAAACCACAAATTCTTTTGGCTTGGGGAGAACTCCGTCACCTTCCTTTATCACTTTAAATTTTAAGCCATTGGGAGTTTCTTTTTCTGAATTTTTGCAAGACACACAAAGTGCGAGCACCCCGATCAGCACAAAGGCATTTTTTATCATGTTCATGTTAGACAATTGTAATAGTTTAAAAGTTGGAATTGAGTAAAATTAATCCTCGCTATTCAGCGCCTTTTTGTACTGAGGCAGAAGTCCGAGAAATTTGTCAAGTGTTTCTTCAAGCGTAAGATTAGTCTGCCCACCGGCAGCATTCTTATGACCGCCTCCGTCGAAATGGGCGCGCGCAAAATCATTGACTGAGAAATTTCCCAGGGAACGGAATGAAAGCTTTATGCTGTCACGTCTGTCGGAGATCAGTACCGATAGCCTTACGCCCTTGATTGACAGACCATAATTCACCAGGCCCTCGGTGTCACCTGTCTGCGAAGCAAATCGTTTTAACTCATCGGCCGATAACGCCATATAAGCAGTACGATATTCAGGCAAGACCTGCAATTTGGTGCTGAGCACATATCCCATCAGTCGAAGCCGCTCAAGCGAATTCGTGTCATAGATCATTTTACTCACAGCATATGGATCAGCGCCACGGTCTACCAATTCTCCGGCAATCCTGAACTGCTTATAAGTTGTATTCGAATGTCGAAACCCACCTGTGTCCGTCATGATTCCCGCGTAGAGATTATTGGCAATCGGTGCGTCAATCAAATCTTTGTCGCCCAGTTCCAGAATGAGCTCAAAGACCAATTCGGCAGTCGATGCGGCAGTAGTGTCCCACTGAATGAATTCAGCAAAGTTTTCAGGCTCAAGATGATGGTCGATTAGCACCTTCTTTGCTGCAGTTGTCTTTACCATCTCGCCGAGATCATCGATCCTGGATAAGCTTGAAAAGTCAAGGCAAAATACCACATCAGCCTGAGCGATTAGTCCGGCGGCTTTTGCAGGTCTCTCTCTCTGAAATATTAGTACTTCATCGTTACCCGCCATCCAATTGAGGAAATCCGGGTAATCGCTGGGTGTAATCACGTTGACCTGATGTCCCTTTTTCTTCAAGTACAGGGCTAGCCCAAGCGAGGAACCAAGCGCGTCAGCATCCGGTTTGAAGTGCGTTACAATGACGGCCTTCCGTGGGACTGCCAGGAATTCCTTAAAATTCTCAAGGTTGTTCATCAGCGCTGTTAAGGAAGGTGCAAAAATGGTGAAAAATAGAGGATAATCCACGTGGGGTTGCAGATTGCCCTTTGGACGTCTTAAAAAGACCAGCGAACTGTTAGAGACTAATCCCTAAACTGCTATTTTTGCGGCCGCAACGGGCTAAGACCCAAAACACAAAATTCAAAACGCATTATATGGCAGGAAATCGCACGTTTACGATGATCAAGCCCGACGCTGTAGGAGCGGGCAACACAGGGGCAATAATCAAAATGATTGAAGAAGCCGGTTTTCGGATAATTGCTGTCAAAAAAATGCAGCTTACACCCGACCGTGCTGGTGAGTTCTACGCCATCCACAAAGCAAGACCTTTCTTTAATGATCTGAAGACATACATGTCGTCGGGAGCAATCGTACCCATGATCCTGGAGAAGGATAATGCGGTTGAAGATTTCCGTAAACTGATAGGAGCGACGGATCCGCAGAAAGCCGAACCCGGAACAATCCGGAATCTGTTCGCTAAATCTATCGAGGCAAACGCGATACACGGTTCAGACAGCGATGAGAACGCTGCAATAGAGAGCAATTTCTTCTTTTCGAATCTCGAGAGATTCTAAGAAGCAAAAAGGCCAGCTGATCAGCTGGCCTTTTCTAATCAAAGAGTCCTTTCGTTTTCGATGACGGAGGAACAATCTTAAGGTGACGATAAGCGCTTTCGGTCGCCTCCCGACCTCTTGACGTCCTCTTTATATACCCTTCCTGAATAAGGAAAGGCTCATAAACTTCTTCAATAGTTTCGGATTCTTCTCCTACGGCCGTAGCGATTGTCGTAATACCCACCGGCCCTCCTTTGAATTTTTCAATAATGGTTTGCAGGATCCGGTTGTCCATGTCGTCCAAACCGTTTTCATCAACATCCAATGCATTCAGCGCCAGCTCTGCGATCGCTTTAGTGATCGTCCCGTTTCCTTTGATCTGAGCAAAGTCCCGCGTGCGGCGAAGGAGGTTGTTTGATATCCTTGGCGTGCCCCGGCTGCGTCGGGCAATCTCAAATGCCGCGTCTGCATCAATCGGCGTGTTCAGGATTTTTGCAGAGCGCTTGACGATGTGCGTGAGCAATTGGGAATCATAATATTCAAGGCGCGCATTAATTCCAAAACGTGCGCGTAGCGGCGACGTTAGAAGTCCGGCCCTGGTGGTGGCACCAATTAGCGTAAAGGGGTTTAATGAGATTTGGACAGATCTCGCATTCGGCCCTGAGTCCAGCATTATGTCTATGCGAAAATCCTCCATGGCAGAATATAAATACTCCTCGACGACAGGATTAAGGCGGTGAATCTCATCGATGAACAATACATCATGAGGTTCCAGGTTAGTCAGCAAACCCGCCAGATCGCTGGGTTTATCCAAAACCGGCCCGGACGTAATCTTGATATTTGATTGAAGCTCGTTCGCAATAATGTTAGAGAGTGTTGTCTTCCCTAAGCCGGGAGGCCCATGGAGAAGTACGTGGTCGAGAGCTTCTCCTCTCTGTTTTGCAGCAAGCACAAATACCTTGATGTTGTCAACAACTTTTTGCTGCCCAGTAAAATCATTGAAGTTCAACGGCCTCAGCGCTTTCTCGATTTCTTTCTCGACAGCGCTTAACCCTTCAGAATCCTGTTTGAGATAATCTTCTCGCATTCGCGTAATTCAATTCTCCGTCTGCAAATTTGAACAAAAATACGGGCAATCGCTCCATAATAATTTCGCCATTCTCTAAACTACAACAATGCCGCTTAAAAGCAATTTCCTAACTTTCCATCCAAATGGATAATCGTTTTAAAAACATCCTCTATAGTCTTATTCTGCTATCGGCCGTTTTCATTGTATATAAGTGCAGGAATAGTGAAACTCCGTCGTCGGCGGAGCCTATCCGCATCGAAGGACGAACTATGGGGACGTCATATCACATCACCTATTTCGATCCGAAGAATAGAAACTTCTCCGCAGCTATAGATTCACTCCTTCTCGTAGTGAATAAATCAATTAATAATTACGACCCTACCTCGGAGGTCTCTCTTTTTAACAAGAGTGAAAAGGGTATCGCGGTTCAGTTGCCATACCTGGTGCCGCCATTAAAGGTTGCTAAGGAAGTACACGCGATATCTCAAGGCGCGTTTGATCCAACCGTAATGCCTCTGGTGAATTTGTGGGGCTTCGGACCTGACAAATCCTTAAGGCCAGACTCCGCACGAGTGGACTCTTTGAAGGCCTTCATCGGATTTGACAGAGTGACTGTACGAAACGATAGTATCCTGAAGTCGGATCGCCGTATTCAGCTGGATTTCGGTGGCATTGGTCAAGGCTATGGCGCAGATGTAGTGACAGAATTCCTGCAGCAAAAAGGGATTTCAAATATGCTTGTGGAACTTGGTGGAGAGGGGATGGCAGTCGGGAAAAATCTTCGCTCCGGGAAGACCTGGGAAATAGGGATCCTCGATCCGAACTCTACCCAGGATCATCAATTCTTCCGGGCGTATGTGACGTTGTCAGACCGGTCTTTCACAACGTCAGGTAACTATTTCAATTACCGGGAGGAAAATGGCGTGAAGTATTCTCACACCATTGATCCTTTCACAGGGTATCCGGCCAAACGAGCTATCCTGAGCGCTTCCGTTTTCTCCGCGGATTGCACGACTGCTGATGTATGGGGAACTACACTAATGGTACTGGGCCACGAGAAAGCCATTGAACTTCTGGCCAAACATCCCGAGATAGATGTGCTCTTGTTTTATTCTGATCCTGACGGCACGATAAAACATTTCGTAACTGATGGGATACGCGCCAATATCACTTTCGAAGAAGAATAGACATGCTATCAAAAACGCTCGTTCTGTTTCTGACACCCTTGCTTTCCGGATTGGCGGTTTTTCTTTTGCCGAAGGGAAAGCCCACCAGTTTCAGATTAATTCTGGTATTTGCAGGTTCATATCTTTTTTCGATCACAATCATCCATATCCTTCCGGAACTTTTTAGGCAACCAATAGCCGTGGAGTATATTGGCATCTGTGTACTGGCCGGTTTTTTTCTGCAGCAGATACTTGAATACTTCACATCCGGAATCGAACATGGTCATATTCACACTCATGATGGGCACGATCACAGGCATCATCTGAACGACTCATCACAACGTACCGTGTCAGCATTGGTGCTGCTTACGGCATTATCGATCCATGCCTTTCTCGAAGGTGCGATGCTTGCCGAATCTGAATCGCTTACAACTTTTTATGATATGAATGCAATTCTCTTAGGGATTGCGTTGCACCGTGCCCCGGCAGCATTTGCGCTGATGAGCGTACTCACCTATCAGTTGGGTTCACGTGGGAAATCAATTCCATTTTTGATCGGTTTTTCACTGGCGGCACCACTCGGACTTTTTATCAGTACATACCTTTCTGAACTTCAGGTGTTGTCGGCGAACGGAATGATCATTCTTTACGCCATAGTATGCGGAAACTTTCTGCACATCTCAACGACTATAGTTTTTGAGAGCAGCCCGGAACACCACTTCAGTGCGAGGAAACTTGGAGTGGCTATTTTTGGTGCACTCGTTGCCATTGCCGTGGAGCACATAATCTGATCAGACGATGACAATCGTTACGTGAATTTAGTCTCATAAAATCTTTCGAGACTTAGTGCTCTCTTATTTCAATTGCAGATCGATCACATAATGATCGGCAATACCCGAACAAATGGAATGTCGATTGATTTTTTTCTCCAGCTTATGCAGGGAGATGAGGAATTTTTTCCTGCGAACAAAAAAGGAGTCGAGATAAGAAGGTGGTAGGGCGATACCTACAGGTTGTGTACGAACAACTTCGAAATGCGGAGCCGCCCACTCCCTAATTTGTGACGGCGAATAAAACCAGGTTCTGAGAGTTGTTCCATCGAGACTTGAGATTACTTCATCGGAAGTGTATCTCCGAAACATTTTGCTAAACTTGAACTTCGACAGATAGTAGAGCGATTCCCAGAGACAGAACTTTGGCATAATCACACCCACAAATCTTCCGTTGGGATTCAGCATAGATGGAAGCCTCTCCAAAAGCTTCTGCAACGGTTCAGGGCTGATGCAATTTAGTCCGCCAAAATTCGAAAAGATCAGGTCAAACTTTTTATCGAATAACGTTTCGCC
>JAEYXN010000203.1 GCA_023431285.1 Bacteroidota bacterium | reverse complement strand
ACATTTCAGAAAGAAGAGGGAAATCCGTTCCGCACCGGACGCGACAAAGGATTAAATGCAGGGCTCGACGCCAAGATCGGGATCACCAGTGACATTACGCTGGACCTTACGGTGAACCCGGACTTCGGTCAGGTTGAAGCTGACCCATCACAGGTTAATCTTACCGCGTTTGAGCTTTTCTTCCAGGAGCGCAGGCCTTTCTTCATTGAGGGAAACAACACACTCAATTTTCCTGTTGGCAACGTCAATAACAATAACCTGTTCTATTCACGGAGGATTGGAAGGTCTCCACAGGTGTGGCCACTCGTTGACCCTGATGGTGAAGACGATGGCGTTGACGAGCATATCAGACCTAACCGAAACTCAACAATCCTTGGGGCGGCAAAGATCACAGGAAAGAACAAGCGTGGATTCTCATGGGCTGTTCTGGAGAGTTATACGCAAAGGGAATATGCGGAGATTGACAGTCTTGGCTACAGGCGAAAGGAAGTCATTGAGCCTGCGACAAACTATCTTGTTTCCCGCGTGCAACAGGATATCAACAAGGGGAACACGTTGGTAGGTGCGATCTTTGCATCGACTGTAAGAAGAATGAATGGCGACCAGAATCTTGCATCTCATCTTCACCGCGACTCCTATACAGGTGGAGTAGACTTCACTCATCATTGGAAAAAAAGAGAGTACTATATCAGTGGCCGCGGATCTTTCAGTCATGTTCGCGGCTCGAAAGAAGCGATAGCGTTGACGCAGAAATCTCCGGAGCGTTTTTTTCAACGCCCTGACAACACGCATAAGGACTTTGATCCCAACAGAACCTCTCTTACCGGAACAGGTGGACAATTCATCATAGGTAAGAAGAGTGGAAATCTGGTTTCAGACCTTGGCGTCGTGTGGCAGTCGCCGGAGTTTGCGTTAAACGACATTGGATTTCTTGCGCAGACGGATTTCATTAATCAATGGTTCTGGATGCAGTATCGGGTGCTGGAGCAACGAGGGATTACCAGAGCGCGGCGATTTAATATCAATCAATGGCGCGAGTATGATTTCGGCAAGCGCAATCTGAATACTGGATTTAATGCAAACGCACATGCTCAGTTTACTAATTTCTGGAACACGGGGGGAGGGATCTCCTATAACTTACATAACATTTCGAATGCTGATCTTCGCGGTGGGCCGTCGATGAAGTACCCTGGTGGATTTTATTTCTGGAATTATATCGGCAGCGACAGGCGGAAGAAAGTTGCTGCTGAGCTCAACCTGGAAAGGTTCCATGGGGATGAAGGATATTCCCGGAACACCAGTGTATCATTGGATCTGTTCTTCGTGCCGATCAATGCGTTAAACTTTTCGTTGTCCGGAAGTTATTTCGACAGCAACAATCACCTTCAGTGGGTAACATCGCCGGAGGAAGATAAGGCGAAGTACGTTGTCGCGGAGATTGATCAGAAATTGGTACGGCTATCCATTCGTGCGACGTACATGATCACGCCAAACCTTTCCATTCAGTACTGGGGACAACCGTTTGGGACCATCGGAAAGTATTCGAATTTTAAAACGATTTCAGATTCCCGTGCCGGGAAATACAAGGATAGGTTTGTTTCCATTGCCTCTCATAGCATGAGTTCCCTGGACGATCAGTACCAGATTGACGAAGACGGAAATGGCATGCACGAATTCAGCTTCACTAAACCAGATTTTAATTTTGGCCAGTTCAAGTCGAATCTCGTCGTTCGTTGGGAGTATATTCCCGGCTCGACGTTGTTCCTTGTCTGGACCCGCGAACGGAACGGCGGTTTTTATGAAGATGACGAGGGGAAGGTGTTTCGCCCTTTCCGCTTTGATTTCCCTGATAAGCCCTACAATATTTTCCTAATAAAGTATACTTATCGTTTCGTCCTTTAGTCTTTTCCGCAGCTTGGCAATAAATCCAAGCCCGGAAAGGCTGGATGGATTTTCTTTCCTAAGGCGCTGAATTTTATCCCATGACAGAAAAACATGGGGTTTTCATTATAAAAGTGTCAACGTTACACTAATTTGGGCACTTAAACCTGTGAGTATGAGGTTCAATCCAGTAAAGCGCATATTATATACCGACAAGGGTGAAGTCATCCGGAAACTGGATTGTCCCTACAGAGTCTCGCTTCCTGAAAACAGTTGTGAACCTCATTCAGAACATATCTGCGACATCTGCAATGGGGAGATCATTGACACAAATGCATTCGACGATGATGTGTTACTCCAGCTCGGAAAGAATCTGAGCCTTTGTTTTAAGGTCGACGCCACTCAGCCAAATCTCCGGTTGGTTTATTTCTAGCACGACGTTTCTTTTCTTTCTTTAAAGTTCCGGCCACTGGCTTGGATTCTTCACGTTACCTTATTCTTTCGGGGCGCGTCGAATCATATGGGCGCTTATCTTCGATTTTATAATGAATAAAATGGACCACGTTCTCCCGAATTTTGCATCAACCGAATTAAAAGAAGACGCACTACAATCCCAGCCAAGTCATGCACTTCCACGTACAGTGCTTCGCAGTAATAAGTACCTGCTACTGGATGGCGAATGGAATTTTGCTTTGGACAAAAACGATGAAGGGCTTCTTCAGGGATGGCACGTTCATCATAAGTTTGAGCATAAGGCCTCATGGCCGGGATCAGTGGAGGATCACATTCTGAAAGCGCATGACCAATCAACGCAGGAGGCCTGGCGTGATAAAGTTGTCGTGTGGTATGAAAGAACATTTGAGCTGGGGAAGACCCCGGCGGATTTATCTCACCTGATGTATCAGCTTACCTTCGGTGCGTGCGGATATGAAACGCGGGTATGGCTGAATGGAAATCCGCTCAAAACAATAGAAGGAGAAGAAGTTCATTTCGGTGAGTACACATCGTTCTCTTATGAGGTTCCTGATTCTCATCTTCTTCCAGTTAACAGGCTTACAGTTCGTATTGCCGATACGATGGATTCGGATCTTACCCGTGGAAAACAGGAATCGCATGTTTACAAGCGCGGAGGAATATGGTATCAAACCTATACCGGGGCGGTACGCAGTGTGTGGCTCGAAACTGTTGAACGCAATCGCCTCCGCTCCAGGATCGGTGTTGTCAGTCTTGTAGAAGACCAGCTGGTGCGTTTCAATTTCACTACCCGTATTCATGATCCCGGCAGGTACATTCTCCGGTTGAACGTATACGGTTATGATCAGACCTCCGGCGCTCCCATGGCCACATCGGATTACCCTCTGCTCCTTGCGGCGGGTCAGAAGAATCAGCGTGTCGCTCTGGAGGTGCCGGGTGCCAAATTGTGGAGCCCTGAGGCGCCGAACCTATACAGACTTGTGGCGCAGCTCATTGACGAAAAGGGTTACAGCGCGGAAATACAAGCACACTTTGGATTGCGGAAGGTAGAGGCCCGCGGACGTTACGTTTATCTCAACAATCAGCCGGTGTATCTCGACGGGATTCTTTACCAGCCCGGAACGGCCACATACGAAGAGATGAAACAGCATATGCGCGCCATGAAGGAACTGGGATGCAATCTTGTGCGTGTTCACATTGCGGGTGTTGATCCAAGGATCTATAATCTTGCTGATGAATTAGGACTTCTCCTTTGGGTGGAGGTCCCGAGTCCGCATAGCTCTACAAATCAAAGTCGCAAGAACCATTGGGAGGAATTACAAAGGATGCTTGCGCTGATTGAAACGAATCCTTCGATCATCATGTGGAGCCTTTATAATGAAGACTGGGGCATCCAGGACATTGTCACCAATCATAAGACGCGTCAGTATATTGTAGATACGTATCATTATATGTCGATCCATCACCCGCAGTTTCTCGTCATCGACAACGATGGCTGGCACCACATCTCGATGGAGGGGCGTTTGAAATCAGACTTGCTTACCGCCCATATTTACACACCTGACGTAGAGCGATGGAAAGAGGTGCTGGACAATCTTGTCAGCGGAGAGCTCGATAAGGTTGCCGTTCATCCTCTTGTGGTGGGCGATCCTTTCTTTTACCGGGGACAGGTTCCCCTGGTGGTCAGCGAGTGGGGCGGTTTCGGATTTGCTGATTACGGAGGGCCATCCGATGCTGAAGGCCGGGTAGAGAAGATCCGATTGTTTAAGGAGGAGCTCAGAAAACGCAGTATCGCAGGGGATATTTACACGCAGGCGACGAATATTGAGGACGAGCGGAACGGGCTTCTGGACTTTCACACCGGTGAATTGTGGGTACCCGCGAGCGTTTTGAGATCGCGACCTGAAGGAAATTCTTTCTGACGTTCCGCACAAAGGTCTTTACTTTAGATTTAAAGGTCAGTATATTCCGTACCTATTCCTTGCCGATTTTCGTGGCGGGTAGAAGGGTTCCGGATGAATTGCGCAACATATTCCACATCGAACAAAGCAGGCTCAGGCTACGGGATACCCGGTAACGCAAGTCGGCATGTCCTACATTGGCAGGAAGTTTATGGAATCCGCTTTACATGGAGTAATCTCCATTCTCCAAAGTCATTAACCACTACAAGTATGATATCAAGGTTTCCAACTCTGTTCAGAGGGCTAATGCTCCTGATCGTCGTCGCGGTTTTTACGCAATGTGACACGGAAGATCCATCAATGGAGGCTTCGATAGAAACAACGATGGCATTGCAGACTAACGCGGCCATGCAGGGAAAGATGACTGTGGAACAAGCTTACCTGCATGTTCTTCAAGTGGACATGGTTGCAAAACGTACGGATGGAAATCAATTTACTTTCTCTCATTCGAATGAAGCGGAAGACAAAAGAATCAACCTGACCGGGTCGGGCTCCGGAACGGCTGAGCTTCTCTTCAATATTCCTGCGCAACAGGGAAAGTATGATCCGATTGATATTTCATTGACATTACAACCGGATACTTACGAGTTGATAATTGTTCCCGCATCGGAGGCCACTCCTGAGAATGTAGACTTCGCAGATTTTCTGGCCAACGGAAAACCTTCCATCGCTTTCAGCGGAAAGTTTAACAACAGAGGACAATCTACACGTGTGCTTGTGGCGTTAAATATCGGAGACCGTGTAAGAACACAGGCTACTCAGTTGGGAAAATCTCCGGTAGGACTAGCGAAACAGAACCGCGCCAACTTCACGATTGACCCTTCAACGATTCTTCAGGATCTGACCACTGCTGATCTGGAACGCGCGAAGTCTTTTCTTCATCTTGGGGAGCGTACAATTCTTATTCATGAGCAATTCAACGAAGATTTGTACGAAAAGGTAATCGATCGTCTCTTTGATGACGCGCGTTCAGCTGTAAGAGTAAATGTGATCGCGATTGAGACGAATGGTTAGTCGTCCTCCTCATTAATAGTATTTTCTAAGATAACTTTAACACTCTCCCTTCGAAGATGTGAATGCAACTTCCACGACGAGGAGGCAAAGTGTGCACTATCATTAGTTTGACAACACCCTTGCGCAACCTGCTTATTCCCGAATTTTTCCAAACGCCTTCATAAGCGTAACGAGTGCTGTGTTGATATCGGCGCCAGGACCGAGTACACCTTCGAAAAGGTCACCCTCGCTTTTAACGCGCTCTATTGAATTCTTCAATGTAAAATCACGAATAGAAAGTCCTGTTTTAACTTCGCTCCAGTGCAACGGCATAGATACCGGAGCTCCGGGTTTTGGTCGAAGTGAGTATGGTCCCGCCACGGTAGCCTGAGGGCGGTTCTGCAGAAAATCCAGATACATTTTACCATTCCGGTCGGCTATCTTTCTCTCGACAGATGTTGTTGAGCTCAACTGAGTATTGACCACCTTAACTACGGCACGGGCAAATTCTTTCGACTCCTCATAGGTGAACTTCGCAGCAAGAGGAATGTAAATATGCAGCCCCGTAGAACCGGAAGTTTTACAGTAAGACTCCACCCCGATGGCGTCAAGCACTTCCTTCGTTACGTTCGCAGCCTGTATAACGTGATCAAATTTAGTACGCTCACCAGGATCAAGATCGATGATACACCAGTCGGGATGATCAGGTGTATTCGTTCTACTGCTCCATGGATTCAATTCAATACATCCCAGCGATGCTATGTACAATAAACTTGATTCATCACTCGCTACGAGGAAATGCTTTTCTCTGTTATCACCTTCACTAAAATACTTGTACGTCTCCAACCATGACGGAACTTTCCCGGTTACATCTTTCTGGTAAAAACTTTTTCCATGAATGCCATTCGGAAACCGGTTAAGGGTCTGAGGGCGATCTTTCATATAAGGGAGCATTATCGGCGCGATCTGATAATAGAAGTTCAGCATGTCGCGTTTGGTATAACCTTCTTCCGGCCAGAAGACTTTGCTGAGATTCGTGAACTTCAACTCATGTCCATCAATCTTCCGCACCTGAGTTTCGTCTGCCGGATTGAGAAGCGTTTTCCTACCTTCCTTCTGCGGGGGGGTAATCAATCCGGGTTTTCCAACTTCTGCTGCTACCTCAATTTTCATGGGATGTTCGAATTTTACTTCGGATGCTTTCTTGTCTTCGCGGATTCCTTTAAACGAAGGATGACGGAGTGAGCCGTCGGAGGAAAGCGCGCGGTATGTTACGTCAGCAACGACCACGGGTTTTACCCAGGTAACTTCAGCCTTCGGTGGATCCGGACGGAACCGGGATGGCTTGTTATAGTCCGGCACTTCATTGAAAGGACACTTAGTCGTTTCGTGTGGCTTAAGCTTCTTAAGAATCTCATCCTGCATCTTCATCGTATACCCTGTTCCTACCGGTCCTATGAAGACAAGTTCCTTGTTGTCGTCATACACTCCCATCAGGAGAGCACTGAATCTTTTGTTCGTGTTTTCATTTTTGGTATATCCGGCGATGATGGCTTCCTGATCTTTATGTGTTTTCACCTTGAGCCATTCGCGGGACCGCGCTCCGGCAACGTATACGCTATCCGCTCTTTTAGCCATGATTCCTTCCAGTCCCATCTTCTCGGCCTGTGAAAAGAATTCGCGTCCGCCAACATCAAAGTTTTCGCTGAACCGGATAGGTCCTGTGGCAGGAACGATCTGTTGAAGGATTGCCTTTCTTTCCGACAGAGGAACGTTTGTCAGATCGTAGCCTCCCAACCACAAGAGGTCGAACACATAATAGATCAGCTCCCCATCGGCTTCGCTTCGCCATTCCTGCAACGCATTAAAGTCAGGCTCTCCCTTGTCATTCACGACCAGGATCTCGCCATCCACAACGGCATCGATAGCCCACTCCTGCAATGCCTGAAACAGCGGGTAGAACTTCTTGTTGAAATCTTTATTGTTGCGCGACCTGATACTGATGTCTCCACCTTTCAAATAACTGATGGCACGGTAGCCGTCCCATTTCACTTCGAACAGCCATCCTTCCTCGTCTGATGGCTCGTCGACCAGTGTTGCCAGCATTGGTTTTATATCGGAAGGAATCCCGGCGCGTTTCTTATTCTTTACTTCACCGAGGAGTTCACCATAATTTGCAACGGGTAGGCTGGTGTTGTTTTCCATTTCTGGTGATATATTCTTTTCCCGTTTACTGGCAGATTCTGTCGATTTGCTTTCGCGGTTGCTCTTCCACTTTGGCGCTTTTCTATCGGAGGCTATTTCTTCAATAGTTTTTCCGGAACGCACCGACGCGTCGTCGTCCAGGATATCGGTTTCTCTGCTGGCCTGGTCATCGCGGTGCTTGATCAATAGCCATGAGTTCTCGCCCCTTCCCTTTGTCAGCACAAGAGCGAACTCTCCTTTCAGCTTACTTCCGTGAAGTCGGATTTTTACCGAGCCCTTTTTAAGAGCGGCCGTGAGATATTTTTCCTGTGCTTTTTTATCACCAACATCTTCGACAGGTTCGTAATAGCCTTCATCCCAGATAATGACTGTCCCAGCGCCATAATTTCCTTCCGGAATAAGGCCTTCAAAATCTTTGTAGTCGAATGGGTGGTCTTCCACCATCATTGCAAGCCTTTTGTCAGCGGGGTTGAGCGAAGGTCCTTTGGGCACAGCCCAGCTTTTGAGGACGCCGCGCAGCTCCAACCGAAAGTCGTAGTGCAGCCGCGACGCATCATGTTTCTGAACTACGAACCTTAATTGCTTATTATTTGCTTTCCCGCCTGTTGGCTCCGGCGTTTTCTGGAATGAACGTTTTTTCTTGTACTCTAGCAGTCCCATGCAAAAATCCGCTCCAAAGTGGTGCCATTAAGTCGGAGGAGGATCCGTAGATCATGTCCATCATAATTGTTACCTTTGAAATATGACAACGCTAGATCTACTGGAAGAAACCAAGGAACACTTTGCCGAGGGGGCAAGGTCAGTTCGCGCTTATGGCGATGACATTGCCATTATTATTACGCAGTCTCCTGAGACGGGAGAGTTTTTTGTGACCAGGGAGGAACCTGGATTTCCGAAGGAACGTGTTTCTAACCTCGAAGACTATTTCGCGGAAGTATTCGGCATCGAAGCTGTTTACTAAGTCGGATTATTCGAAACGCAGGGATTCGATTGGATCGAGTCTGGATGCTTTGCGGGCCGGATAGTAACCGGAGATCAATCCCACCAGGACGCAGACGCTGAAACCGATAATCATCCACATCCACGGCAGTACGAGGGTCGTGGTTCCCAGCAATCTTGCGAACAGGTTGCCGATGAGAATCCCAAGTATAACACCCGCCACGCCGCCGATCAGGCAGACTACAATAGCCTCAATAACGAATTGCTCTTTGATCCTTTTGGGGGTTGCCCCCAGCGCCTTGCGAACACCGATTTCACGCGTGCGCTCAGTTACCGAGACCAGCATGATATTCATCAGCGCAATGGATGCACCCAACAGCGTAACGATTCCTATTCCAAAACCGACACCCTTGGCCATACCCATCAGACTATTGAGTTCATTCAGCGCCTCGCTCCTCTCTAGTTCAAATGAGTCAGGCTGCCCAGGGTCGTCGCCCCGGATCCGGCGAAGAAGTCCTGTCGCCTCACCCATGGCGTACTCCATCATCGTAGGATCGCTTATTCCAACGGTCAAAGTATAGTAGAGGCCTCGTCCCCCAGAAAGTTGATTTGCCTTCACGACAGAGACAAACACCATATTGTCGAAATTCATACTTGGGTCGCCACCGAACCCACCTTTTTCTTTAAGTACACCTATTACGCGGAATTGTCCGCCCATCAATGACACAGTCTGGCCTTCCACAGACTCTCCTTTTCCAAACAAAGTATTATAAATCTTGCTTCCGAGGATGACCAGCTGAGGTCCGCTTTTTACTTCCAGGGAAGAGAACCCACGCCCCTGCTCAAACTCAAGGCTTTTGATCGCGAAGTAATCTTCGTTTATACCCATCACCATGATGTTAGGGTTTGTCTTCTTCGATCCGCGCTTTATTTCAGCAATCTGCGTGACGTTCGTGTAAAGTGCTTTTACACTTGGAACCGAGAATTCGTTGATGAATCTGAAACTTTCACTCATCGTAATCAGCGGGTATGTTTTCTCCGTCAGCCCTTCAGACCGCATGCCGCGATTAGTTTTGGAGTTGACGTTAAAAGTATTCGCGCCAAGCGATGAAAGGCTCTTCGTAAGAGATGCCTGAATACCGTCGACGGCGGTAAGAACTCCCACAAGGGCGGTGATACCCATTGCCACGATCGATGCAGTAATGATCGAACGGAGCAGGTTTGCTCTGACGGACCGTAGGCCCTCCCGGAAATTTTCTAACAGATTCATGTATGGGAAACGAAATCTAACTGCTTATACGTTGATATTGGAGCCCGAATGTTACAATCGGGAGCAAAAATTTACCAGAAATCCCTGCTTTACCAAATGATATAGCAAAAGTAACCTCTTTCTCGCCACAGGTCTGTAAATTTATGTATAATAACCCAGGAGGAATAGCGTCGATGAGAATCTTGATAACCGTCTTTTTTGTGCTCGTTTGCACCTTTGCCCGCGGGAACTCGATCCTGATTCCCATGGACGCGAAACAAACCAATCACCTTAAAGCGTATGGCGTAACCTATTGGATCCTGAAGAGTGAGATGGAGGTCGATTGGTTGTTGAACTACCGCGGCGGAAGTTTTATGTGTCAGTACCATCCTGCCATCCAGAACGAACTTGTTGTGCGTGGGGTAAGTTTTGAAATTATCAGCGATGCTCAGGCTAATCAGATCGTATCAGAAATTGCAAGCCCGGCAGTTAACTACGACATCATGAAGCTGGAGAAGTATCCGCGTATCGCTGTATACACTCCCAAGAGTAAGCAACCCTGGGATGATGCTGTAACGTTGGTTCTGAGCTATGCGGAAATCCCATACGACATTATTTTCGATGACGAAGTATTGAAGGGTGAATTGCCAAAATATGATTGGATTCATCTTCATCATGAGGACTTCACCGGGCAGTATGGAAAGTTTTACGGCAACTATGCGAATATGCCTTGGTATGTTGAGCAACAAAAAGAAGCGGAGGATATTGCACGACGCAACGGGTTCTCCAAAGTATCTCTGCTTAAACTTGCAGTGGCGAAGCGCATCAAAGAATTCGTGGCCGGTGGTGGATTTATGTTCGCGATGTGCTCGGCGACAGACTCCTACGACATCGCTCTTTCCGCCGAAGGCGTTGACATTTGTGAAAGGATGTATGACGGCGATCCCGCAGACCCAACCGCACAATCCAAGTTAAATTACGAAAGCACATTTGCCTTCCAGAACTATAAGCTCGTTCGCGATCCTTATCAATACGAGTTCTCTGATATCGACAATCCTCCCAACGAGAGGGGCGTACGCCAGGACAATGATTACTTTCAGATATTTGAATTCTCTGCAAAGTGGGATCCCATTCCAACCATGCTCACCCAGAATCACACGCGGGTCATTCAAGGATTCTTCGGACAGACCACGGGATTTAAGAAAGATCTCATTAAGCCGGATGTCGTTATTATGGGTGAAAATAAGGATATCCGTGAAGCTAAATATATTCATGGCGTAATGGGCAAGGGCTTCTGGACTTTCTATGGTGGACATGATCCGGAGGACTACCAGCACCAGGTTGGAGAAGAGCCGACAGACCTGAATCAACATCCCAACTCTCCGGGATATCGACTGATCTTAAATAACGTTCTCTTCCCTGCCGCGAAAAAGAAAAAGCAGAAAACGTGAGTCGAAAGATTGTACTTCTGGTTTGCATGATGCTTTCATTAGTCAGCGTGACGTTATTACAATGCAAGTCGAACCATTCCCATGCGCGTGTCACCTACGATTCTTTGGTGCAGGCACGAATGGGAAATGAATTCCAGGAGAGGTTTAATAATTCCCGGACGCATGCACTGATCCACGCCGCTGACACTGGAAAGTATGCCGGTGACTACAGATATATGGTGGTCAAGCTTGACAACAATGAGGTAGTGCTGCACGGCAAATTCAACCAAGGTGGATACGTTCGATGGATCAGCGACTCAATGATTGAGCTTATGAGTATTCCTGACGACGTCCGCGCTATTCCGGATTCGTCTTTGTACAAAGAACAAATCATCCTTGAGGATCAAACCAGGTGAGTTATTTTTTCTGAGGATCTAATACGGGATTGCCGTCTCTGAATTCAACGACGATCGCATCCGTATGTTGACTGAGGTAACGCTGTCTGTATTTCTCCGCGGCATTGAAAGTGTCAAACCGCCCCGAAGTCCAGAGTGCTCTTCCATCCTCCGTATCGTAGCGGTCCACACCCCAGAGATATAAGT
>JAEYXN010000045.1 GCA_023431285.1 Bacteroidota bacterium | reverse complement strand
GAGTAACACGGATCTCGACTGGCTAACAGCAATCTTTGGATTTTTGTTTCTCCTCTTCGTCGCCACTACGATGCTGAAGATTGTTCGCGAAGCCATTCACAAAATCTGGAAGATCAAGCGGAAGGATGTCAGTCGTCTTAAATATACGTTTGCAGAAAGATCTCTGGCTGCTGCTATTCTGTTGATCACGGGCCTTCTCGTCGGTGTGTCAACCCTCGCAGACACTTCCCTCGCGCTGCTTAATAATTACTTCAGCGAGGAATTGCCAGCGTTACAAGTGACCGTCATCCGAATTCTTAACATCGTCTTATCTGTCGCCATCGGTACCGTTTGGTTTATGTTGTTGTTCAAGGTATTGCCTGACGCAAAAAATCACTGGCGCGTCTGTCTCGGAGGTGGGTTCATCACCGCGCTTCTTTTCTCTCTCGGAAAATTCATTCTCGGAAAACTTATCCTCTATAATACGCTCGCGCAGTACTTTGGGCCATCAGCGTCTTTTGTGCTGATCCTTCTTTTCATTTTCTACTCGTCATTGATTTTGTATTACGGCGTTGCATTCACGTATGTCTATGCACAACGGCGAAACATGCCCATTCAACCTGGCCGATTTAGCGAGGAATACACATTGAATTCTGTTCACGAAAAAAAAGATTAATACCTGGGGCTGACTACTGAATCGTTAGCTTAAAATCATACTGCTTGCTGCCTTTCAGTCGGATGATGTAAAAACCCTGGGCAAGAGATCCGAATTTGATCTCAGCCTCCCCTGAGTCATCAACCTGGAGGACATCACTCTGGACAGACATCCCGTTGAGTGAAGTTATATCATAATCAATCTGCGAAGATGGCGTCAGCCCGGTAATGTTCACGTGGTCTGATGCTGGGTTGGGATACAACTTCACTGGTTCGCCACCGCGTTCAACATCAGTGATCCTGAATGAGAAAGGAGCCGAAGTTTTGGAACATCCCTTGCCAACGGTATAGACGGAATACTCTCCATTTTCACGCGGGAGGAATAATGAACCGGTTGCTCCTTCGATGTCAACTCCGTTGAACATCCATTGCACATTGTCCACGGAAGAAACAAGATAGCCGTCTTCAAGAGCAATAGCCGGTTGTAATAGATTCGATGTTTCGATAATCAGGCTAAACCGGTAGGGTGATTTGGATGCAGACTCGTTGGTGATCTGAAATACATATTCATCGTTTTCGGAAACGGCTCTTTTCTCTCCTGTAAACTGATCCACGACGTAAAGTTGATAGATGAAATTATCGAACGCAGTGCCTTTGAATCGGATACTGTGAACGCCGGACTCTTTTGTCTCTACCATTAGCGGAACCTCCTGGGAGCAGATTGTATCGGAGAGGTTCTTGATCGCGAAAGCATATTTTTCGTCAGACAATACAGAAATATTGCCATGGTCACCCAGTCTTTTGATTGTGTCGAAGCGTTTGATCCAGGAGGTTTTTCCATACGAATTGAATTTGATATAACTCGTATTCACGCGATTGTTTCTCTGAAGTGTCATTGAAAGAAACGTGGCGTCGGAACGTTGAGTACGATAGAGTTGAACCGAGTTGTCAGGTTGTTTTGCATTTTCAAGAACAGATATACCCGGTGATCCGTTGATTGATCTGATCCAGAACGATTGTCCTGAGGAGATGAAGGAGTTTGGCAATTCTTCATCCCCAACTTCTCCGTCGGTTACTCTGAAATCCTGGAGTTCGTTATCGCGAACGAAAATACCTGCATCAATATTCGAATGCGTCCAGCCTACCGGTGCTCCAGCGCCGTCCCATCGAATGGGTGCCGCGTATGGGTTTCCAATCAGCGTCCATCCTCTGGTTGGCGATCCTGATGGATTTGTTGCGAGATCTGTGAAGTTCACTGTTCCCTTTCGAAGTGGCCCTCTCATCACAATTTTTTTGGGTTTGTCTGGAAACCCGCGGGTGTAAACCGCATATCCCTTTCCAACCTCCAGCGGAGCTGCGCTTCCTTGCGCTGCATCGGGATAGGGAACCCAGGTTGCCAGTCCATCATTGTACACGTAAAGAGACGGACTGTTTGAAAATCCGGGAGAAGATTGCTCGAAGTTTCCTGTTACAGGGATAAATTCCTGGAGGTCGGCAACGGTGAAACCCTCCACAGGGAATGACAGGTAACGATACATGTTGCCTGGACGAATCATGCGTTCAACGTTTACATCACCTTCAATACTGGCTGTGCCCACAACGGGTGCGACATACGCGGTGGTTGTTAGGGTTGAAGTGAGAGTGAGGAGACCGTTGGAGAGGAGTTTGCCATTGGTAATCTCAACGCCCTCCATTATCTTCAACGTGTCCATAAGCCTCAGCCCGTCGTGCGCAGCAGGCAAATTTAGAAGAAGCTTTTTCAGTTCGTTTCCTCCTGGTGCCGGATGTAAGTTTAACACCGAGGGCGCATTTGCTGTAATGCTAAGAATACTTCCCGTAAGGTCAATTCTTCCAGTTCGAGGAGTTCCACCGGGAGGATTCAAGGCTGCAGCATTAATTAAGGTCAGATTATGACCGTTTAGCTTCAGCAGAGAATACGGGTCCAGGTCTACCCTCCCACCTCCGGTAAAAGATCCAATTGTAATTGTTGAAGGTGTGGGCGCGACGACTTCCATAGTGCAGCCTTTCTCGACTGTGAGGCCCCGGAAAGCGTGGTTCCCAGGTAGATTCACATACTGACTTCCATATCCTTCCGCAATCCGTAAGACATACGGAACAGTCGAGCTTGTCTTTATAGTTACATTTCCTGATACATAAAATGTGCTATTTCCACCTGATGTAACATTCAGTAGATCTACTCCAGTATCCACAAATAAATCACCCCTTACGAATGTATTAAGTCCAGTATGAACTTTCGGTCCTGCACCCGTTATCGTTAGATTTCCCACAGTAATATTTCCACCCGGTACACTTGTGGTGTTCGCGAAAACAACAGTAGAAGAACGGCTCACCGAAGAGAAAGTCTTCACTCCTCCACTACCTGAAACCACGAGCCTCGATTTGTCTTCAAGATGTACCTGCGCAACCAAACTATCAGTTACAGTGACATTCGCCGTAGGCGTGAGAACAAATCTGGTATTAGCTCCTGTAATCCTCAATTCTGAAGGAACAGATGCCGTGGATGAAACAATGAACCATTGATTTGCAGTGCTGAAGTTCAGAGGTGGTGATCCACTTCCATCCGGCATACTATTCCATGAACTAAGATTTGTGAGATTACCAGACATTGCATAGTACTTCGTAGCATTTTTATCGTCTGTAAACGTAACCTTATAACACAGCGAAGCCCCCTCATTTGCAAACACATTATTTGAATAAGGGGTCGCACAAATCAAATACGTTCCTTTAAGGGCAATCCACCCCGAAGTGCCAAAGACAGCCGTAACATCTTTAATGGTGTAAATGCCAGACGTAGCCCCGATATCCTTCGAATGTTGGTCACTGTTAATACTCCATCGGACACGTGTGGTCGCTGGCGTAGAAGCGTTTGCCGTTGTTTGTATATTAATTCTGCTTCCTAATTCGCTTAGATCCCAGACCTGATCATCCGCCAGCGTCCCAATAAGAGTGGAAGTCGCGGCATTCTGGGTATGGATTGTCATCCCGGTTAACGTCCGGGCATGCGACGCCACAATGTTAATGTTTACCTCATCAAATGAGGTAGCGCCGTCATCATCCGTCACAGTCAACCGGAAGGTGAAGTTTCCAACCTGAGGATTGCCGATCCTCAGAAATTTCGAATCAGTATCCGACAAACCAAGATTGATTCCAGGGTTGTTTGTTTGAGTCCACTGAACGTTAACAATTTGACCATCCGAATCAAAATATTCACTGGAGAGGTACATGGGACCTGGGCGAACTACGACAGTCCTGTCCACACCTGTCAGCACCGTGGGTGATTTGTTTGAATCATCTCCCTTTTCAAACTTCAAAAGCCAGTCATATACCTCATATTTGCCTCTGTTCGAATAGATCTGATTCCAAACAACATGATCCATCGAATTATTAAGGTTATAGTGCGGTATGTATTTCCCTGCAGGAGAACAATTCAGGATCGCATCAATCATGTCAGTGGTGAAGCGATTGGGAACGAGGCCGTCATCCTGACCATGGTGAGCCCAAATTGGAACATCCCTGACAAGACACGCCTTGTTTCTTGCTCCTTTTCCTCCCAGCGGGAGAATGGCGGCAACCTTCTCGGGATAATCGATCGCGTAATCCCACGAGCCCGTAGCACCAACACTAATTCCCGTCACATAAAGTCGATTAGGATCAGCATTAAAATTATCCTTTACGTATTCTACAACTTCATCTAACAAGTCTGTAGGCCACGTTTGCTCATTCACCAACGGCACGGACAAGTCTCTCTTCAAATGTGGCGAGACAACTATGAATGGCAACGAAGTATCCCACTGATTTCGCCAGATAAGCCTTCCTGGAGTGAGGTGAAGTACATCGCCAGAATAATTGTTGATAATTACATTATAGTTATTGTCATCCACAATCCCTGAGCCGCCATGGAGAGAAAGCAATACAGGACTAGGCGCTCCGGTAGGAGAATAACCAGGTGGCGTATATATCCAAACATCGGTAGTGTATTCCCCAACAACCTCATGATGAATCTGGTTTTCAGGCTGACCTTTCGCCACCAACGTAGCAAGCAATACAAGTAATATTCCACCAAGCAGAATACGCATTCTTGAGAGAGAAAATGCGAGCGACGTTGACATAACTGAAACGGTCTTTCGTAAACGAAAATCTCCGGTGTTACCCAAGAGAAATGCAATCCTAAAAATATAAAAAAGGAGATTAGGCGCTGTCCTATTTCGGTACAATTTTACTTTCCAGGATAAACGCCATCGCCACGCCGTTAGTCCACCCGAAACCATCCTGATTGGGATACTCGCCTCCTCCAGCTACAAGCGTAGTGTCCACCACATTATACTTCTCCATCATTTTTCCGGTAGCCTTGAACACTCGCTTGTTCTGCTGAACCCAACGGGTTTTGATGGTTTCAGCTAACTCATCAACACTGTAATTTTTCAGGCCACGGTAGGCAATCCACTGTAACGGTGCCCAACCATTGGGCGAATCCCACTGCTGCCCTGTTTCATTCAATGTGGTGAGCAAACCACCGGGCTTCAGGAATTCATTCTCCAACGTGTACGCTACCCTCCTGGCTACATCCTCGGACACGATCTGAAAGAAAAGCGGGTATGCACCTGCCAGACTCTTTATGTTGGTCCGCTCTCCAGTCTTGAAATTAAAATCGAAAAAATACCCAGCTTCAGCGTCCCAGCAATAAGTCAGGATCGCCCTTCTCCGTGCGTCGGCAATCTTGCGGATCTTCTCAGCCTCAGCCAGGTCGCCCTTCATCTTGAAACCCTGATAGATCATTTGCTCTATATGATAAATAAGGCAATTCAGATCAACCGGTACAATCTGCGTTGTCTGAATGGTATGCAAGTCCTTCCCGTTAGCAAACCATCTGCTACTGAAATCCCAACCCGACTCGGCCGCAGATCTTAGATCGGTGTAAACCTCAACGGGATCGCGACCCGATTCATTAGCAACATGTACATCTTCCTTATAAGCCTCAGGACGGGGCTCAGGTCTGTTGTCGTGATAACGATTCATGATCGTCCCATCTGGCATCGACACGACATGGCTATACGCCGCCCCCGGACCAGAAAGACTTCCGGCACCGTTCATCCAGAAATCATACTCCTTTCTCATCTGCGGCAGGTAGCGCACTATAGCTGTACTGTCATCTTCGGAGAGAAGACGTACCATGAGAGAAAAGAACGGAGGCTGTGATCTGCTCAGGTAATAGTTACGATTTCCGTTGGGAATAAATCCAAGACTATCGATGAGGAAAGCGAAATTTCCCACCATGTCACCGATAAGATCATAGCGCTTCTGGGCCCTTAGACCGAGCATTGTAAAATAACTATCCCAATAGTAAATCTCCGAGAATCGTCCACCTGGTACGATGTATTGGTCAGGAAGTGGAATGAGGGATGCATTCGCGTGATACTCATCAGCCTTTCTTGTGAGAACAGGCCAGAGCTTTGTGATGTGTTCTTCCATACTCCCCAGGCTATCCGACTTAAAATTAGTTTTCGGCCTGTCGGGAAGATCAAAATTCTTCTTCACGAAAGCGTTCAGATCGAAGTGTTTATCTTCTTTACTTTCGTGATAATCGCGAAGTATTTCACCGATGGCGCGGCGTGGTACACAATCGACGAAAGTCTTTGAATCCTGAAATATCCCGCTCTCCTGTACATCGCGAAATAATTCAGTACTATAAAAGTCGGTAGAAGCGACCTCGAGCCTCTTGTTAAAGCAAGACGAAAGCATAATAGTGATGAACAGAAATGGGATGACGCACCTCATGACGAAATGTTTGCCGGATTAAGCTAGCCAATTTCCGTTAAGTGAGGAAGGAACATGTTAATTATTCGATGATCGTCTGATCATGAAATTTCCTGAATATAAATGCTGAAGATTACTCGACCGCGCCGGCAAGAGGAGCCGGTTCGCCCGGTTCATTCTTACGTGTTTTTAATCTCGAAGCAATGAAGTTACCGATGGCACGTCCCTCGATCACTCCGTCTTCAACAGCTGGGCGATAGTGAATTCCTCCGTACATTCTGCTAACTGCCGCTTCACTGCTCGCTTCTAGAAAAGAGTTAAACGAACGTGAAGGCATGCCGAACTCCACTTCCGTTGAGTCCACGAAAGAAAAATTGTCGCCGAATAACTTTGTAAGTGTTACAGCAGAGGCGGTACTAATCACACTATGACCACTTGTGTGCTCTGGAAAAGGTGGTGTCTGCAGCAGAGGCACCCAGTCTTCATCAATGTAATGGTTGATATATGATTCGGGGCGGATCAGTTTGCTCCTGTATTTTTCGTCCCAGCAGGATACGAAACCCTCATTAAGAGCAAGTGCCACACGAACATATGCTTCCGCGCTTTTCGCGAAATCGGCATTCGCCTTTTTGCAGGCAACATGCGTGATGTTCATCCAATGCCCACCGGGAGAAATTTTCTTCGTTGCAAACATCACGTGACCTTTAACATTCATCACGAAAGGATTGCAATCCCAGAAAGCGGCGATCGCGCGCTGTTCCTCAGAGAGGTTGTTTACTATCTCATAAATCTCAAATGCTTCTTTGTAAAATTTGCTGTTCTTATCCGTCGAAAACTTAGTAGGCGGATTTGGCTTGAACTGCGCCGCGGAGTCCAGCACAAAAGTTCTGATCTTGTTCCAGTGTGGCTCAACGGCATCCATATACGCCGGAGGTGTCGGCTTCCATGTTCCCGGATCCTCCAGGATCGAATATTTAGGGAATGAACGTGACTGCTTGTAATTATCTGAGCCGGACCATGCGATCACATGATCAGCGACGGCATTTCCGTATTGCAGCGAGCGCTCAAGAACTTCTTCGGAAATACCGGACTGTCGAAGCTCGGCAAGCACTTTTTGCACAAAATCTTCCATTTTGTCGTCAGAGAAAACCAATGTCCTACCAACTTTCAGCGCAGCTTGTACGGATGCAATTTCAAAACTATACTCCAATGACGGGTCTGGTTTCGGAACAGGTTTTAAATCGCGAAGCTGACCTGCGAGCGAAATGTATTCTTCGTTTCCCTGGATCGCCGCTTCATATGCGGCAATACTCATGTATGAATAAATTCTTGTAGCTACCGGCGGAGAAAAGATATCATGAACGATGACATCGGTGACATGCTTGACAGAGCGATGGAGAAATTCCGGATTCTGAGTGTCTTTCTTCCAATCTCTGTTACTCTTTTGGGAACAGCCCGCAACGATAATCGCAGAAAGGACAATGAGTGTCAACTTTTTCATGAGCGCCATAAAATCAAAGTTAGGAAATCCCGCCGCAAATTCGGATTTGCCTACCAAAAATAGCAAGTTTCACTCTATTTTCACAGGGAGCCCCTCTTAACGTCTAGCCTCCTCTAGTACTTGATTTTCAGTGAAGTCCACTTAGACGGAAGCGTCACTTTTTGTTGAACGATTCCTTTCTCGGTGATCGTCAATCCTCCAAAGCCGAAGATGACGGACTGAATAAATCCTCCTGCGCCGGTGGCGAAATAAGGATTCGTCCCCCCGGCGGTCTCGGCAAGAACTCCGAACGGCGGGACTTTATTCGGTTCGTAGCTTTTCTTCAGCAGCTGATATGCTTTTTCAGCGTTCCCAAGCCGGGCATGCAAAGTAGCCAGTACAGAAACACCCATCGCTGGACCTTCAGGCGACATCCGCTGCTCATAGTATTTCAGATCTTTTTCAATTTGAGCGCGCTCCGAGACAATAGTTAGCGGAAACGCAAGCAGGTTGACATCTGCTTGTTTGATATCGACGCCATCATACGTCGCGTTCTCGCGCGTCGTGCCATCCGGGAATTTCAGAATTGGAATATTGGCAGCAACATGGTTCCAGTCAGGATCCGGCGTGAGCCCCAGTTCCTGCGCAGCCTTCGTTGCCTGCCTCAGCACAGTGATAGCCATCCCGTTGGTGAACGCGTTGTTGTCAATATTTTCCTCCCACTCATTCGCACCAATAACATTGTTGATCTCGTATTTACCAGGACCATTGCGTTCGACACGACTTGCCCAGAAGTCGGCAACTTCCTTCAACACAGGGTAGCCGCGCTCCCGAAGCCACACTTTGTCTTTCGTGACTTCGTAATATTTCCAAAACGCCCAGCCTATGCAACCGGTGATATGGTGCTGAAACGGACCTGTAAGGGCCCACACGGGAGTATCTTCACTTCCTTCATCAGAAGATTCCCATGGGAACATCGCGCCTTTGTAGCCGTGCGAGAAAGCATTTGCCCGGGCAGCCTCCAACCGTTGAAAGCGATACTCCAGGAGAGACCGGGCTATTCCGGGCTGAAGAACCAGAAGTGGCGGATACATCCATAGCTCTGTATCCCAGAAGACGTGGCCGTTATATCCCATGCCGGACAAACCCATCGGTGATAGGCTGTAAGCTGTTCCTTCGCGGGCAAAAGAATAAAGATGGTAAATGGCAAACCGTACATCGCGTTGCATTTCAGGATCGCCTTCGATGACAATGTCTTTTGTCCAGAGCTTTTCCCATTCCGCCTCGTGACGTCTCAGGAGTCTTTGAGTTCCTTCCAGCTTCGCAAAGATTGTCAGACGCTCAGCTTCGTTAAGTGGATCCTGGAACTGCGCTGACGAGGTAGCAGAAGCAACAACCGTGAATGTATAGGTCTCCCCTGCCTTAAGATTTTTTGTAAACTTCATCAGGTGCATGTTGTAATCCCAATCTTCATGAATAAGATCAGGCTCAGACCCGTGAGGCTCCGGGAAGATGATGCTGTTACTCGCCGCCACGGTGAGTCTACCGGAAGGGCTTTTACCAAAAGAAGTCATCAAAGGGATTTTCACATGAGGGCGGTCAATTTCGGCGAAGGTGTTTCTGATATCAGCAAGATGTGCCGGTGCTTCGATGACACTCATAGGAACCACGGTTACGTCTTTCAATGCGCGCAGCTCAACGATCGCCATAGCGGTATAAGGAAGATGACGTAGCGCCATGACAGAGTGCTTTACCGCAAGCTTATCGCCGACCGAAAACTCAGTAGCGAGGGAAGCTTTCCTCATATCAAGTGTCTGCCGATATCCGGTGATGTCCTTCCGGCTGATCCTTCGCCCATCGACATCGAGGTTCATGTTGATATGATTGAAAGTTTTAAGAATGTTCGACACGCGGCCGCGCTGGTAGTAATCGTAAGCACCATTCAATACGACATCCTGAACCTTCATCGGTTCAGCGCTTGAAACAAGGCCAATAACACCATTGGCCACGGTGACCCCAAAATAGTTTTGCGGACTGATGTCTGTAGCTTCAACTTTCCAGACAGCATCCTGCGCTGTTAATCTGGTCGGAAGAAAAAAACTAACGACGAGAAATAGAAATAGTATCCGGTCTGCCGATGTGAAGAGATGCCCTGTCAACAAGAGTTTCTCTAAAGGTTGCTCTGATGATCTCATATATCGCGGATTATTTAATCGGTAAAAATATTTCAGCTCTCCATTCACGCTCGTTCGTGCCGAGGTTGGGGTTGTTATGAAAATATTCTACAGGAAGATTCTCAACGTCGTAACCATTGCTTTTTGCATAGTTAATCAACAGATACCATGCGCGGTCAGAGGTAAAGTAATTTCCAAAGTATTCAGCCCGAAGCGCTTTCTGGCCGGGAATAATCTTGTACTCAAACATGTCCGTATCCGGCATCTCAGTTTCCGGCACTACAGGAAAGCAAAAATCGAATGTGATAGTTCCTGCGCTGTGGTCCCACGCGTTAATCCTCACGAGAGGCGGGCCTTTTACTTCAAGGTGAAAATCGGCAATGAACGAGCTCAGCAACGGGAACTCACGCATCATCCCGTTTCCTTTTGCAATCTGATCCGTTTTCACCTCTTTGCAAACGCACGATAAATCTCCTGTCTCAGCCTCACCTAGAATTTTCACACGCGTGATTTCCAAATGCTCCTGCAGCGCTTCGTAAAATTGCCGGACAAGTTCTTCCGAATCTGTTTCAATTGGTTGTTGCGTGATTGGAACAAGGACCTTATTTCGTAAACCGTTCCCAGGTTCAGATATCTTTATTCTCACGTTTATTGTGGAATCTCCCGTTTCCTTAAGATCCCATATAAACTTGTAATTATTTCCATTCCTGGAAACTCTCTGCTCGATTCGGTAGAAGGAATCTACCTGAACAATCTCAGCGTCTTTCAATGACCTGTTCCAAAAACGCACGGTCTCTATCAGATCACCGGATGTCGTTTTCGCTTTGAATCTTACCGAAAATTCGTGAGATCGAATGAACAAATAATTAAATAGAAGCAGCAAGATGACTCCGGCAATCGAAAGTACTACGCGCCTCATTTCTTTCCTTCGAGTTTATATATCTGAACACTTCCATTGTTTATCGTGACAAGTAGATATCGGACTCCTGAAATACCGATGATGCTAAAATCCCTGACCGATTGATTAAAGAACTTCAGTCCCGCCTCTCTCCCGGAAATGACATGCTTATCACTTTTCACAATCGCACCGCCGAATGATCCAAACCTTCCGTGAAAAGGCTGCACACCGAAATAATTCCCTCCAAGCAGAACCTCGTCTTTTCCATCGCCGTCAAAATCATCACGGACCTGAGCGAGAACCGGAGCCAGCTGCATCTCGGATCCAAAAGGAATAAAGGTAAAATCCCCTTTGTCATTCCGTAGATATCCTGAGCTTAGTTCCTGAATCTCGTAAACCTTCATTTTCGCAAGTTCCGCTTCGCTGAACAATTCATCAATGGGCTTCCCTGCAAAAGACGCGTAACTCAGGAATCGCTTCCGAAGACTTGCGACTTGTCCACCGATCATGTCAAGACCATCCAATGGAAAATACTTTCCCTCTTTTTCAACAGCAAGGACGGTTTCCGTTTGACCATTGTCGTCAATATCGCCATAGTACATCCTCATCGGAAACTGGCGGGAAGCCTTGAACTTCGAATTCAAACCCCAATTACCGAGAATATAATCCTTATCTCCATCTTGATCAATATCAAACTCACTAATGGACTGCCATAAGCCTGTCGCATTTTCTCTCATGTGCGTATCAACAGTGAATGTACCCTTTTGATTTTTCAGAAACATCGGAGTCATCCACTCACCAATCACAACCAGGTCCACATCCCCGTCATTGTTATAATCAGTCCATACTGCGTCAGTGACCATTCCTAACTTATCAAATAATTTAGTCTGCGCAGGAGTGAACTTTCCATTGTCATTTAATAGCAAACAACTTCTGGGTACTTTTCCATAATCATTCGAGACGGATTGGTTCCCGATGAACACATCTTTGTCTCCGTCATTATCGAAGTCGAAAACTTTTACACACGAATTATTCTCATAATAATCGGGTAAGTCTTCCAGTGCGAAATGAACTTTAGAGGAATAGAAACTATTGAGAAGCGGTTTCGCTTTACCATAAAAATCAGCGCCGCCGGTTCCGATGAACAAATCTCCAATACCGTCACCGTCAAAGTCATCGATCACGGCGGCAACGTCTTCCTTGACAGAATCTTTCAGGATCGATGAAATAAATGCCCGTTCAAAGCCTTTTTCATTCTGAACAAAAAGTTTTCCCGGAATATGTTTTGATCCACCAAGATAGATATCGGATTTTCCATCCCCGTTAATATCCCCTACAGCCGTGGCAGGTCCTCTGTCAGATTGATGGTACGGCAGAAGCTTGAGACGGTCGAAATCAGTATAGTCATCTTCCTTATGTACGAACGAAATTCCCAGAGTTGCGGGGTCAACCGCGGTGAATATTTTCTTACTGATTTTACCAACGGATGGTATAGACGTCAAGGTACCCTGAGAGGGTGAAACTACGAGAGTCTGATTGGCTCTGACACTATTAAATTGACGGGAAGTCCCATCTGGCCACAACACCTTTATTGAATCAACTATATTATTAGATCCCAGGCCAAAATGAATCAATGGCTCCGATGAAGCCTGAAATCCTCTCACAGTAAACATCTCCTTCATCTGAGCCAATCCGCCTGCATAGCAATATACTTTTGAACCGATGCCAAAAGAATTGGCTCCCTTTCCCTCCAGGCGGATCTTTAAATAATTGGAAGCCGCAGATTGATTGATGTAAAGAAACGGGGCTGCATCTACATTTGATACAACCAGGTCGAGATCACCATCATTGTCGAGATCCGCCAAAGCAGCTGCCGTTGAACAAGTCTTATCGTTCGGGATCCATTCATCCGACATATTTTCGAACCCGGTATCGCCC
>JAEYXN010000033.1 GCA_023431285.1 Bacteroidota bacterium | reverse complement strand
GATCAAGGAATTCTTTAAGACAAAGCTTCGTAATTTTTCTCCGCTTTCCACTTCCGATCCCGAATACAATCTCGCCAGGAAGTTTCTTACCGCACACGGGTATAGTTATTCGGATGTACGCCATAGTATGACGATCTCGCGCGTACAGAACACTGACTTTGTTCAGGTTGACTTTCTTTCAGACAATCCACAAGTGTCTGCGCTTGCTGCCAACGCTTATTGTGAGGAGTTTATCCGGTATTACAAATCAGTTAAATCAGAAAGGACGGGAGAGTCTGTCGATTTTCTGAAAAATCTGATGGATGAAAAGAAGGCCGCCCTGGATCAGAAGGTCGATATGCAAAAGAACTTCAAGGCAAATAACAGTGTCATTGATGTTCAGACGGAAGGCTCAGCAAAGCTTGGTCAGATTCAGGACCTTGAGCGGGTGCGCGATGAGACGCGTTCCAAAGTTCAGAAACTTGAGCTTACGATCCAGCGGCTGAATGAAGACATCCGCAATGCCGGGAAGGGTGTAGCGACGGTTAACAATCAGATGATCATTGAGCTTCGTGAACGCATTGCCAGGCTGAATGAACGATACATTACCGGAGGGTCCTCCAATCATGCGCAGCTGGATTCCCTCAACAAGCTTCGCGAACAGCTCAGGGTTCAGATGGATGCTGCGAATCGTCAGACGAATCCATCAACGCCGGCGGTATCTATATCCGATCTTCAATCAAAGCTGAAGGATGCGGAGATTGATCTTAAGGTAGAACGTTCAAATCTTTCCAGTGTTGAGAACAAGATCGCTGGTTTAAAATACACGGTTTCAGGATTCGCCAACAAGGAGGCTGCCCTCGACGCGATTCAGAAAGAAGTTGATCTCGCGTCTCAGGAATATCTTGACGCGGTTAACAAATACAATGAGGCGCAAAACAGACTGATCGCCTCTACTACGCTCAGACAGGTTCTTGCGGCGGCCCCCGCGGCTTACCCGGAATCATCGAAGCGTTACCTTATCATCGGGCTGGCCGGGTTTAGTAGTCTTGCGCTTTGTCTTTTCGCCATCATCGGGTTGGAGCTCATAGATGTGTCGATCCGGAATCCGGACAAGTTCAAGCGTCTGGTTGGGCTTCCGTTGGTAGGGATGCTCAATAAGGTGGATAGTAAGAACTTTAATATCCGTACTTTCTTCAATCAACCTACCAGTAATGAAGAGGTAGAGATGTTTAAGTCACTGTTGAGAAAGCTTCGTCACGAGATAGAGACGGCGAATGGCAAAGTGATATTGTTTACCAGCCCGAAGAAGAAGGATGGAAAAACATTCGTGATGTTTTCCCTTGCTTATGTGTTGAGTCTTATCAATAAGCGTGTGCTCGTGATTGATACTAACTTCAAGAATAATTCTCTTTCACAGCTTTTGGTGAAACCTCAGACGGAGATTAAGGTTCTGGAAGGAAGGCGTGTTAATCTTCTTATTGGATCAGGGAAGAAGCAGAAGGAAGCTGAGGAGGTTCCGGAGCCTGAAAATGATGCAGAGAACACTTACGATCTGATCAACCCTACGAAGTATAAGAATATCTTCATTGTCGGAAATGCGGGAGGGGGGAATGAGTCTCCGGCAGAGATTCTTAGCGGAAGGGATTTCACTAATCTCATCGCCGTTTTGGTGGACAGCTTTGACTACATCCTCATGGAGGGTGCGGCGCTGAACGATTTTTCGGATACCAAGGAGTTGGTGCAGTATGCAGATAAGGTGTTCGCCGTTTTCTCGGCGGATTCGACTGTTAAGCAACTGGACCGTGAATCGATAACTTACTTTAGATCTCTCGGGAAGAAATTTGGAGGCTCGGTATTAAACCGTATCAATACTAAAGACCTTAAGCTTTAGTAGAATTTCTATTGAGGAAGGTTAGTCGATCTTCGTTAACTTCTTAAACTCTTCTTCCTTTTCGACAAGGATTCTTTTTGCGATCGATTTTACGGTAATCACGTCGAACTCGTCTTTATCTTTGTACATGTTTGCGTAGCGTACTCCTTTCTTGATTGTGGCGAGAGAAACTTTGTCGTTGAAAGGCTGGCGGAAGATTTCGACGTTAAATTTTACGGGGAAATGTTTCTTGGCCATATTAAAAACCTGGTCGGGGCTCGTAATTTCAGTTTGATTGAGTTCTTCCAGAAACCTGAGCGCCTGTTCTTCTTCAGTATTATCAATAGCCTTGAGGATGTCGTCGATTGTGACCTCTGAATTATGAACCGCTTCCACGACGACACCTGCTCCTTCATTTACCGGTTTCCGGATTTTTTCTATGCGGCTTTCGTATTTGTCAGGGACAAGGGCCATTGATTCGCTGGTAATACTTTCCGCGATCAGTTGAGGAAAGTATACTTCATAGGCGACATAACCTGCGAAACCAATGAGGATAAGCGAAGCTGCGAGGAGGGAGAGTCTTTTCATTTTAATAGATTACGTTTTCAGCCAGTGACTCAGATCGCGCCCAAGAAGGCTTTGTAGCGCGCTGATATCCTCTCCGTATACGTTCAAAGTTAATGCCTTGCGGATCGCTGGATCCATGGCCTTCTTCTCAAGATTCTTTTTCCGGAGGTTAAGCATCTTTTTCTTGAGTGAAAGATTACCTCTGAGCTTCTGATAAAGACCCGGGGAGAGGAACTGGATACTCCGGCTCAGCCATCCACCCTGACCATAGATACTGTTCAATAAATTATTCTTCACTACGCCTGACTCATTATATCTGAGACTCACATCGGGTGTGAATTCCGGATCTACCCCGATGTGTGCGTAAATGTCCCGCATGACCTTCAAGGGATTGCTTTCGAAATCATCGTACAGGTACACTCTGATATTTTCTTTTGGGAACAGCTCATAATACCGGGTGAGATTGATTGTGTAGAAGCCTTCGGTAACGAGGTCATTCCTTTGCCACCAAATTGAATTTTTGTCCAGGCAATCTGAAAAACTTTTCGTTGGGGTGCGGTTTTCGCGGGCCAGGTGCATGAAGCGGGAATAGAGGCGGTCTGCGGGTTGCCTGAGTACTGCGATCAACTTGACGTCGGGAATATAATGCTGGATCCTGTAGGGCGCATCCTTGTGGTAGAGGTAGGTATTGGAGGTTTCCCCGAGTTTTTGTTGGGGAGAGGCCTCTTCAAAGATTTTAAGATATTCTTCCAGGGTAGTGACGGAGGCGCGGTAGTGTGCGAGGTCATCGGGGCTTTTGCGGAGATCGTTCTCGTTGGTGGTCTCATAGCCAAAGAAGTTTGGCTCCTTTTTCCTGGGGACGAACACCCCGGGATGCTGATTGAGATACTTATCAATCGATGTAGTTCCGGATTTTCCGGCGCCGATGACGAGAAAGTCCGGCATACCTTCGAACAGTTTGTTCGGCATTTTAAAGGCGATAATTAATGGCAATGGTAACACTTAATTGCTATTTTTTAAAGGATTATATTGCATGGCCTGGGCAGTTGTGGCAGGACTTTTTAAATTCAGGCTAATTGGACGATGACGACCTTTTACGAAGGTGATCCGACACGCATAAACAATAAAAGACTTGGCCTTTTCATTTTCTTCGCACTGGTATAAGAGCGGGGCTTATTCGTTATTAAACCGACTGGTCATTGTCTTTTTCGGTTTCTGGAACATTTTTTTCATGGTGAGAGTGATGCCGGTAAAGGATATCGGCGTGTGGGGATTGTTCCTTAGTGTGACCTCTGTTCTGGAACTTCTTCGAAACGGGTTTATCCGTAACCCGATGATCACGCACCTGGTGTCTGCCCCGTCGGAGGACGATCGCGAGAAGATTGTGACGGCATCCTGGATACTACACACATTACTGACGATAGTTACCTGTATCGCTCTATATGTTGGATCAGGTTACCTTGCTGACTTCTGGAGCGCGCCCGAGATCATTATATTATTTTATGTCTACATCTTTCGGGCGATAGTATTGATCCCGGCGTTGCAGTTCGAATATCTTCAACAGAGCCAGTTTAATTTTAAGGCGATCTTCTGGGCGAACGTGGCGCGTATCGCTCCCGTGGGGATTTACATTCTGGTAAAATTCCTTGAGGTGAAATATAGCGGAGGGGTAGCCCCCACGTTGTATGATATTGCTGTGGTACAACTTCTCGCTGCGGCAGCTTCATTGGCGGTGGGATATTTCTACCTGCGCAAATCGCCTGTCATTTTTCCACGGATTGACTGGCAATCTGTTCGTGTGTTGTCAAGGTTCGGAAAGTATACCCTTGGAACTACGATCAGTTCGATGTTCATCAAAAGCACCGACACATGGATGATAGGACGATTGATTTCTACCGTTGGTGTAGCCATGTATAATCCTGCGTTGCGGATATCTAATCTTATTGAAGTGCCCACTCTCGCAGTGGCCAGTCTTGCTTACCCGAGAGTAAACAAGAAAATGCAGGATGGCGGCAGGGAGGGAGTGCAGGATCTGTACATTAAGTCAGTGAGTATAATCCTCGCGATGATGCTTCCGGGAATAATTCCATTGTATATTTTTTCAGACTTTATCATACTCACGATCTTTGGTCCGGATTACATGCCAGCGGCGCAGATTCTTCGGGTAACGATATTCTTTACGTTGCTGATCCCATTCAATCGCCAGTTTGGAACTGTTATGGATGCGCTGAAGCGACCCAAGATAAATTTCTACCTTCTTGTGCTGATGGCGGTGATCAATATCTTTTTCAACTATTTTTTTCTCAAGAAGTTTGGGACCATCGGCGCTGCTTACGGAACCTTGTTGTCGTATGTAATTATCTTTTCAATAAACCAACTGATCCTCTATCGGTTGTACGGCGTCAACACATACAAAGTGTTTCCGGCGATTCTGGATTGGTATCGCACGGGTTGGTCCTTCGTGAGAGCTAAAATGACAGAGAAGGGATGACACATGAAGGCTATGACATCGTGATCTTCGCTCTTGCGCGGTGGGATGGCCACTACTCATCTTCTGCGTTTTCACTTGCTAGAGAGTTATCGCGTTATACCCGGGTTTTTTACGTGGATAATCCTTTTACATGGAAGGACTATTTGTTACGTAAATCAGATCAACAGATTCAACGAAGAAAATCTGCGCTCAGGGGAGGGGTTAATTCAATTTATGTTCCTGATCCGCAGTATCCGGGTCTCGTTATCGTGACTCCGGAACTTGTTTATCCGGCTAACTGGCTTCCGCCTGGTAAGATGTATGATTGGGTTTCAAGGATGAATGACAGAATTGTGTCACGCGTTATCCGGAAACTTTTTATCGAGTATTCCATCACGCGATATGTTTTCATCAATGCATTCAATCCACTGTATGGGAGGTTTTTTGAATGGCCGCGTCCTGCTGATCTTTCGATGTATTATTGCGTCGATGATATCCGGAACTCAGAATATGTTTCCCGCCACGGAAGCTACCTTGAATCGGAAGCAGCAGAGATGTCGGATATCACTTTGGTGACTTCGCTGGAATTGAAGAGGCAAAGGGAAAAGGAAGCGAAGTCCGTTGTTTATTTTCCAAATGCTGCTGACGTCCAACTCTTTCAGAAAGCGGCGGAGGTGGACGGAGAACGTCCGTCTGAGTTGAAAGAGATTCCTTCCGGCAAGAAGATCATTTTTTACATGGGTAATATCTGCCATCGGGTCGATTACGATCTTCTCGTAAAAATTGCACGTAACGAGGATTGGTTTCTTATAATGACTGGCCCTCTAACTGCAGACACCTATAGACAGGCGGGATTGGATCGACTGCCGAACGTAATTTTCACCGGTAAGAAGCGGCTCAATGAACTTCCGGAATACTTGCGTTATGCAGATTGTTGCATTATTCCATTTCGACTCATTCCATTGACGAAGAGCATTTACCCCCTGAAGATCAACGAGTACCTGTCTGCGGGGAAGCCAGTGGTAACGACGGATTTCTCAGAGGATATCCGTAATTTTGAGAGTGTGGCATACGTAAGTTCATCGCATGAACAGTTTATCGACAATATTGTCCTTGCGTTACGGACTGATTCTGCCGAAAAGCGGTCGCAACGTATAGGGTATTCGTCCGCCAACAGCTGGAGCGCGCGGGCCACAGAACTCATAGGATTGATTAATCTGAAAATACAGAAGCATGGCGCAGGAGAATAATGAAGAAGAAGAAAACAAATCGTTTGGTGTGGAAAGCATCCTTAAAGTTCTTTCCATTCTTTTTGTTCTCGCCATCTACGTAGTGATTTTCCTAAAGATTCTTATTCTGGAGTAGTATGCAGCTTGAGAAAATCAAATCAGCATATCCGACCGTACTGTTAGTGGTCTTCTTGATGAGTGCTTCGTTGTATACGTCGCATCTCATCGCTACGCAGAATTACCTGATAGGGCCATTGGTTGTCGGGGTGCTGTTTGGGCTGCTGGCTTTTGGGTGGATGTTGAGAGATTACAAGATGGGCATATACTTTATGTTCATCCTTGCAGTATTTATGTCGTTTTTGAATCGGATGATGGGTTCGCAGATACAGTTCGGGGTTGTACTTGACGCGATAGCCGGGCTTACCTTTGTGTTGATGCTGATTCACGAGTGGAATAAGGCCAAATGGTCTTTCCTGCGACATCCAATCACTTACTTCTATATCTTCATCGTCATTTATCAGTTACTCCAGGTTTTTAATCCGGACGCTGTTTCTTTTCTGGGGTGGCTTGTTGCTTTTCGCGGAAACACCTCATTCCTGTTGTTCCTCGCATTCTATGCCCTGTTCCAGTCTTTTGACGAAGTGAAAAAATTTACGATGCTGTGGTTGATACTCGCGGCGATTGTTGCCGTCTACGGAATTTGGCAGGAACTGGCTGGTCTAAATCCGCAGGAGATGCGTTGGGTTTACAGTAATCCTGGCAGAACAGACCTTCTTGTGATATGGGGACACCTGCGGAAGTTTTCATTGTTGTCAGACCCATCGATCTTCGGTCTGTTTATGGCATTTAGTGCGCTGGCATGCTTCATTTTTGCACTCGGGCCGTATTCGAAAAAGGTGCGTTTTCTGATGGTCATCGGAGGAATTGTTATGTTGATTTCGATGTCATTCTCCGGAACGCGCACTGCTTTTGCGATGGTCGCTGTAGGGGTGGTATTCTTCATTCTATTAACTCTCAGGAGTAAGACCACGATCATAGTGATGTTTATCGCCGGAGCGGGGGCGGCCGCGGTCTTGTTTGGCCCGTTCTATGGAGGAACGATCAAGCGGATCAGGTCTACGTTTTCAATTGACAAGGACGCGTCGATGAACGTTCGGGACAAAAAACGGATCAGGTTGCAGGAATATGTTCGTTCACATCCTTTTGGGGGCGGTCTCAACACAACTGGTCAGAATGGTCTGAAATATTCGGCGGGGCACACCCTTGCGGAGGGTTGGGATCCGGATAGTGGATATCTTCTGACCGCGCTGGAATTAGGATGGATCGGGCTCGTCCTGGGGATGGCGTTCTTTTTCGTGGTAGTGGTGAAGGGAATAGACAATTATTTTTCCATCAATGATCCTTTGGTTCAGAATTATACGCTTGCCTATATCGTACCCTTTTTCTCCCTGTCAGTAGCCCATTTTACACAGGATGCAATGTTTCAAAAACCTGTTTATTTAGTTATTATTGCCACTTATGCGCTCATGCTGATAATACCATCATATCGAAAGGGCGTTCAAACAATCCATTAAAAACCTATGAAAAGAGTAATTTTCCTGATTCTGGTGGCGGTGAATGTTTATGGTCAAAATGTGGATTATAACAAGATCATCCTCCCATCGCATATTCAGAGCCCGGATTTTGGAGAAAAGCTGGTACAGCTGGCGTGGCAAAACAACCCATTGAATGATATTCTGCAGCGTGAAGTGAAGATTTCACAATATGCTGTGAAGAGAAATCGTGCAGACTGGTGGGATATTATTCAATTGCAGGGTAACCTGAATGAGTTTACAGTTAATAAGTATGTTCTGAAGAAGGACAACGAGGCTGACAGGGCTCAGCGTGCTGATTTTTATCCCCTGTATAACATCAGAGCGAATATTTCTCTGGGAATGTTTGTCAGAATTCCGCACAACACACGCATCAATAAGGAACAGGTGGCGATCGCAGAATCCAATCTTGATGCAAGGAAACTTGAGATCCGTAATCAGGTGCTGAAAACCTACAATGAATACATACTGAAAGAAAAGATTTACAAGATCCAGGCGCAGGTGTTCTCTGACGTGGAGAACGGACATAAACTTGTGGAGCAGAAATTCAAAAATGGCGAGACATCTTTTGAGGCTTATTCCGCCAGTCAGGGCAACTACAGCAGAGCGTCGATCGTCCTGCTCACTGCTGAAACTGATTACAAGAATATCAAGCTGGATCTCGAAAAGCTTATTGGAGTGGCACTCGAAGATGTGCGATAATATTCGTCTAACGCAATGATTACTGCGGGAGGTGAATTGTGTCTATAGTCAGCTGGCATGCAAAAAAAGGATTTCCTAAACTACATCCATTACTTCCGTGGCCTTGCAATCCTTCTCATTGTAGGGTTACATGCAGCGGTAACGTTGAATTGGGCGGGAGCGTTCGAACAACGAAAGTTTCTCATCGTCTTGTTCAACAACGGTACGGTCCTTTTTGTATTCATCGCCGGCTATCTGTTTTATCACCTTCACAAAGATCGCTTTGACTATAAGGATTATCTGAAGAAAAAGTTATTGCACGTGATAGTGCCATACCTTTTTATTTCTATCCCGGCGATGTTTGATAAGTTCTATTTTGACAAGATTGGTGATCACTGGTGGATGGATCGCGGATTCGAGGAAAGCGGCCCTATTCTTAAGATCCTTTTTCTTTTGGTAACAGGACGCCACATGGGGGTGTTCTGGTTTATTCCAATGATCAGCGTAGTTTATCTTTTTGCTCCGCTGATCCTGCAGTTTGCGCGTACGAAGGCATTCATGTATATAGTTCCCGTCCTGTTGTTTTTATCACTGTACACTTTTCGTTTCGGCTATTATGCGAACATCGGCCTGTCGTTACAATATTTTGTGCCCATCTACTTAATGGGTATCTGGATTTATAAAATCAAGGATACTCTTTTTGAGCATGCCAGGTTAATCGCAATTGGTCTTGGATTGATGATCGTCGCCATCAGCGTCGCCGAAATGTTTGAGTGGTTGCCTTTCAATGAAACGATAGGGCTACGCGACGTTAAGTACACTATCTATCGGTTCAATTATAACAAGATGAAGATGGTGTTATTTACAGTGTTTGCGCTTGCAACGTTCTACAACTTCAATCATGTAAAAATTCCAGTACTCAAATTGTTAGGGGATTACAGTTTCGGGATTTTCTTTGTGCATCTGTATGTGATACAGGTATTCCGTCTTCTGGATCGGGCACGATATATTCCTATTTCTCCACCCAACCTGTTTACGTTTGCAATCTATTTCTTGGTCGTTGTACTAATTACTGTGATGATTGTAAAGGTTGTGAAACTCATTTTCAAAGACTACAGTCGTTACGTAATTGGCAGCTGACATGAAAAGGGAAGTAATCTTTGCGACCCTGGTTGTGCTGATAGCAACGGTAGAGTTTTTTGCCTCGAACGAATTGCTGCGTGGGTATCTCCGAGAACCTGAATATCTGGCGAAGGAACTTAAGTCGGCACCAGACGCTCTATACGAATACCGTCTCTCTGAGGAGGCTCCTTTCAAATACCGCTTACTTTTTCCGACCCTGATACAAAAAACGCAGCAGATACTTTTTGATCCTTCGGATAATGAAGGGTTTTACCTTTCATATAAGTACTGGAGTCTTATTTTCTATGCAGGAAGTGCGTTAGCATTTTTTTATCTGATGCTGACCTGCGGGTTTAGTCCCGCGCGAAGTTTCCTTGGGACATCAGTTTACCTGATAATGCCTGCGATGACAATGGCTTACACACTGCCCATCCATACACGCGAGGATACATTGGGATACACTATATTTTTCGTGGGTCTGGCATTCATCATTCAGAAAAAGCGTTGGCCACTCCTGATCGTGGCAGTACTCGGAGCATTGACGCGTGAAACGCTATTGCTTCTGCCGCTGTTGTATCTGCTCTTCGGGTCTGATGATTCCTTGGGTAAGAAGCTGCTGATTTTTACCGTGCCTGTCATGATTTGGCTTCTTGTAAGATTTTTATCTGATCAGCAGCCCTATGATATCTGGCTTGGACTGAAATGGAACCTTGACAATCCTGCGCAGGTAGTCGGGTTTACTTTCATCGCTTTTAATTTTCTCTGGCTTTTCTTTCTTCTGCATTATCTTATTTACAAACGGAACCTCCATTATATCACAATGGATCTCCGTTTCTTTTACAGATCTTCGATTACTGTGCTTCTCATTATTCTTGGGACGACGTTTATCGGGGGGATTTTCAATGAAATCCGACTTCTCCAATTGTTCGCACCGTGGATGGTTATTTTCTTTCTCGATATTCTTCGGGGCAATCGCGTGCAATTCAGGAACGTGGCTGGCACGAAAAATTACCTGGCGTACGGTGTCGCGTGTGGTGCTTTATGCGCAGCATTGCTTTGGCTTGCCCTGCATAATCGCGAGTCGCTGATAACCCCCGGAAAATATGCCGTGCCCTATGACCAATGGATTGTCTTTTCAGTCTTCTATGTGTTTATATTGCTTTTGTTTATTCCTCCGTTGGTAAAGATCTTCTTTTCTAAAGACGTGACGCGATGAAAATTCTAGATTACACTCTGTCCGCTCGAAAGATTACCGTGCTGGAAATAGGTCTGATTGTGACTACGGCGATCATTCCTCTATTCCTTGACTTTCCGTATCGCATTAATTTGTTTCTCGCGTGGGAGGGGGCATTTCGGCTTTCAAACGGTGAGATTCCTTATCGCGATTTTGGAAGCCCTGTAGGTTATGGGTTTTGGATACTTCCTGCCATTTTCTTTAAGATCTTTGGACCTTATGTGTACACGCTCCTGGTGGTGCAGGCATTCATTAACATTTGCTCCGGCCTACTATTTCGTGCGCTGTTAAGACTTTTCTCTATTCCGGCAGGTGTCACCTTCCTTGCGCTGGTGGTCTACTGCCTTTCCTATTCGATGTTTAATTTCTGGCCGTGGTACAATCACCTTGTATTCGTATTCGAACTGGCCGGACTGTATTTCCTTTGCCGTGAGTTGTTGCGAAATGAAGGCGAAAGAAAAATTCCTGCACTGATCGCTTCGGCGTTCTTTATCGCGCTTAGTTTCATGACAAAGCAGGATACCGGCGCGCTCGGATTTCTTATAGCCCTCGCGTTACTTGGGTACGACTGGATTCTGCTTAGAAATCTCAGGGCTGCACTGATATTCGTGGTCGCATATGTTTTCTGGATGTGTCTGATGATACTTCCATTTACGGCCTATGAATTTGGATATTGGTTTAATCTTGGACAGTTTCCTCACAATGCCCGGGTTGACAAGTTCGATATCGTCAATGAGTTTCTCGGGGCTTCGAATCTCATAAAGTTTTATCTCATCTTCCTTGTCGTGATTGTGCTATTCCGATTGAAGGAAGTCACGTCTGTGAAGGATGACAGAGGATGGTTCCTTTTCGCATTCCTGGTGCTTTGCATTCTTGGACAAGCAGCAATCATTCAGGTCACGAGTTATACTCCTCTTGATGGAAATATTTATTTCCACAGCTTCGCCTTCGCGTTCATTGGTTATCATTTTAGTAAACTGATCAATGTTCAAAAGGCTGCTTATTTGGCCGTCCTGACTTTCCTTGTTTGCTTATGGTGGTCGGGTGTTTTTTGGACACGGTTCCTGAAAGAGCGGGTGGAGAAATTCCTGGTAAAGGATAAAAGCTCCAGAGAGAACGTTATATCTAAGAGAACATATCTTCTTAGTGCGGACACGTTGAGTCATAGTCGGTCAAAGTGGATTGTCCCGGAACTGGAGTCTTTCAAACATGTACGTGTCCCTGAGGGTACAGCTCTGGGTATCCAGCAACTTATGGAGTTGCCCGTGAGCCAGAAGGAGGGCTTAAAAATGTTAAACATGTCTGAGTTAACTCCTCTCGCATACGATATGGGATACGAGCTTGAAAGGGGAGCAGCCCAACCGTTGTGGTTTCATAAGGGTGTTTCTTTTTTTGAGCGTGAAGTTCAAACGTATTGCGAACGGGTTTCGAAACAGGAGTATGATATTATTCTCTTTGAGGATATTCCTAATGTCAATCAGTTCTATCCTTATGAGGTGAGAGACTGTATAAAGGAACACTACACTTTCAAATTCAAGTTTTTGGCTCCGCGGGTGCCGGAGATTTCCTACATAGAAGTATATACCAAAGAATGAGGTTATGCAGCAACACGAAAAAAATAGTGGCAATGTCCTGATCCTTGGTGGAACCTCTGACATAGCAGTGGCGCTTGCGGGAAAATACGCAGCTGGAAATTTTTCGCTTACTCTTGCGGGAAGAGATGAGCAACGTTTGTCGGTGATCGCCCGTGATCTGGAAATCCGCTATCAGGTGCCTGTAAATTTTGTGTTTTTCGATGCTCTTGATTTTAAGAATCACGAATTGTTTTACAACGGGCTCCCTGCTCGCCCGGACATCGTAATATGTGTATTCGGGTTACTTGGCGATCAGATTGTCGCACAGAACGACTGGGGTCAGTGTGCTGCGATCATAGACAGCAATTACACGGGAGCGGTGTCGATATTAAATGTCGTGGCGAATGACTTCGAGCGGCGCAAGGATGGTGTCATTATTGGAATAAGCTCAGTAGCGGGTGATCGGGGAAGGCAAAGCAATTACATCTACGGAAGTGCGAAGGCTGGCTTCACTGCTTACCTTAGTGGACTAAGAAATCGCCTCTGCAAGAGCGACGTTCATGTGCTCACTGTGAAGCCAGGGTTCATGAAAACGCGCATGATTGAAGGGCTGAAGACACCGGCTCCGCTGACGGCGCTTCCTGATACAGTTGCCACCCAGATCTTTAAGGCAGGCAGAAAGAAGAAAAACATAGTCTATGTCTTGCCGATCTGGTGGTTGATCATGTTGATCATTCGAATGATTCCGGAATCTATTTTCAAGAAACTAAAGCTCTGAAGCATTTTCTTTTCGGACGATATCCGAAATAGCTTTTGCCATTTTTTCGTTTCCATTTGGTGAAACGTGGCAGAAATCTATGAAGATGTATTCATCACCATCAAAAAGATTACTCAGGTCGTAGATCCATGGATGTTTCCGCTCGGCAATCTTTGCCTGTATTCTCTTGTACACAGCAGCAAAATTAGCTTTGAAATCTTCATCGGTTTCGAGATGATCTGTTCTAGGGTTTCCAATAAACGCTGCGGGTTGTAAAACGGCGATGAACTTCTCGCCCCGATCTGTCACGATCTTATGCGCAAGCTCCCAATTACGCATCATGATTTCAGCGATTTCTTCAGCTTTCTCAGGATCACTAATACAATTGTAAGGTGATTCCCGTTTCCGCCCGGAATGTTTTCGAATGAGTCGGAATATGTTTTCCGCGAATGCCTTGACCACCGCTTCCTTTACAAGCTTACTTTTTCCGACGTAGATTTTGGCGCGGAACATTGGAACAAGACGATGGGCTGGTAGTTCATCTATTTCCTTCGGACACAAGAATGCCGCGTCATTAACGCCGTCATAAAAGATTACAATGTCTGTTGAATCATTCTTGGAGTAGAGTGTGATCAAGGCATCCAGCTCCTGCCGGGTATTATAAGCAAGTTGTCCATGATTATGCACTTTGTATTCAGGGAACGCTGCATTAAAAAGTGCAGGGATAGTGTGCTGATCATCGGATCCTTCTCCCCACATCGTAGACCCGCCGAAGAAACGCACAGTCTTAGTATGACCGGAATTTTGTGGCGGAGTATGAATCCTTGCGCCCGTCTTGTCGATGTGTGTTGTCTTTCCAGTGTATGGCTTTGTTTTCCAACCGACGAAGGGATAATATTCATGCTTCACGCTATTGTAGTCCTTGAATACCTCGGTGGCGTGTTCGCGGTCGTTGTCGTAGTTTGGAAGGTCATGACGACGTGCCTGAGCGGAGGTTAGAAAAAATCCGCAGACCCAGTTGACGATAAAAAGTAAGACGATGAAGCTGATAACATTGATGGCGATGAACTTAATAAAGTGGAGCAACTTTGCCATTACGGTTTTATTTAAGCTGAGGACTATTAAACTGATGCCACAATTTTCAAAAAATAAGAGACCCGACCAAATGGCCGGGTCTGCTGTAGAGAGGTGTCTGAAAATTTTTAGTTTCTGATGATTACTTTCTGCTTTACGGTGTATTTCCCCTGGGTAACCACAATCACGTACAGACCATTCATTAGCGTTGATCGCGTGTTGATTTTGGCTCCCTGACGGGCTTCCTCACTGGTGAAGTGTCCCTCAAAGTAGGATTTTCCCATTACGTCGAGCATGTTGATCTGGACAGACTCATTAGATTCTGCCGCGACCGCAACGGTGATTCTATCTGACGAAGTCGGATTAGGGAACACAGATACAGACACAAAATCTTCGGGCTTCTGGCGTTCAGATACGACTACGTGTTCGCCCAGTGAAGATCCGGAGACCGTTGGAGGGGCACTTCCGCTTTTCAGTGCGGAGTTAGGGATGTTAATCCAGCTCGAATTTGTATCGCTGCCTTTGTAACGAATTGTGAGGGATTGACCGCCGGTGTACTCAAGATACTTCACATTGATGAGATGCGGGCCCGTAGATAGGAACACAGGGGCGCTATAACGCGTAGTGACACCGTGCAAGCCATCATGGTCTATGACTAAGTTGTTATCTATTGTAAGCCGGCTTCCATCATCGGAAGCAAGGCTGAATTCATAGTTTCCGCCATTTTGAATGTAAAGGTATCCGGTGAATTCGAAGACAAAGAAATCTTCCTGTGTGCGTGGGTTCAACGTAAAGTTTGGAACAACGCCCGTAAACTCCGGAGTATTCCAAACTGTCACCAGGTCTAAATCTGTCCATGCGCCGGTGCTATGACCATAGGTGAGCCCGGTGACATAAGTTGTACCGACGACCGGAGCAGTAGGAGCTGAAAAGTTGCCACTGAAATCTTCGGCGGTTACCCCGATATTATACGCTACGTTCATCGGAAGACCGGTGAGCGTAAATGACGTTGAAGCATCCGGAGTAGCGACGGAATTTGCACCGTAGCTGATCAAATACCTTTTGATTTTGACGTTGTCAGTTGCGGCGGTCCAGCTTAAACTGATTGAGTTCACTGTATTTCCGGTAACGACGACATTCGATGCAGGGCCTGGTGGTATCGTATCGGTTCCGGTACTCACCACAAGATTGATATTAATATTGTTATTCGGTGCCCAATTGCTTTTCGATTTTTCTGCCAACGTTCTGATCTTATAATCATAAGTAGTGGATGGCTCTACGTTGTTGTCGATGAAGGATGTGGCATTAGGTGGAGCCATGCCTGCCACGCGGAAGATGTCTCCAGGTTTTCTTCTCCAGATTTCGAAGCCAGTCTCAAATGTACAGTTCGAACTCCATGACAATTCAATAGATGACTGTGACAAAGCGACGCCTGTGAAATTTGTTGGTATGTTGTTAGGCGAAGGCATTGTCGGTGTGGAGTTGTTGAAATAAACAAACACCGTATCAGATGGAAGAGTAGGGCAATTGTTGATGCCGCGACTTATCAGCGTGAACTTTCCGTTTCCGTTGCTATAGAGAGCGGTGATGGAGTACGTTCTCGTTGTGTCATCAAGATTGGTGTTAGGAATGTTGATCAGCGCACCGTTCTTGTACCAGTAGTATTTATCGTCGATCGTATTGGCCTTCAGGTGTACAGTGTTATAAAACGGATCATTGTCAGGACCACGCATCATATGAGTCCCGATTACGTCGACAACGGCTTTGCCAGGGTTCTTAATTGTTACAGGAACCGGTTGAGACCACGCATTCCAGTCGGCAGCGCCAGGGTTTGGAACACGACTAAAACGGCCGCGGTATACGCCAGGTTGGGTTGCAATATATTCGTGGCCCGTCGCACCAGGGATGATCACCCCATCTTTCTCCCATTGGTAAGCTCTGAATCCTGCTGCGAATCCAAGCTTAGCACCTTGTCCAGTCGTCCCACATATTTCGGGGGTATTGTAAAACACGTGTACATTCGACTTGCGTTTGGATAACATCCAGGAGAAAAAGTCTGGCTCTGCGTAAGCAGTGTTCCATGTACCATGTCCAAGGTTTGGATAATTGCTATAACGGATATCCATCCCGGCTTCCCTGAAAGTCTTTACATAGCGCGCTGTTGTAGAAGGAAGGGGATCAGTGTCCTGACCACCCTGGAATGTCCAGAAAGGGATGTGAGCTATAGTAGGTGTTTGGTTTCTCGAGATAATGGCTGTCTCATTTATGGCCGACATGGGAAGAACCGCCGCGAATAACCATGGAGCTCTTTTCACGACGTCATAACAACCTTGTCCACCGTTAGACAATCCGTGCAGATAAACACGGTTTGGATCGATTTTGTATTTCTTGATGACGAGGCGAATCAGGCGGATAACATCGTTGCTGGATGTTGATTCCCATCCATTCAGGTTCTGCGGGAAAAGAACGAACCCTGGGAACGCGCGAGGATCGAGTGTTGGATCGTCAGGGAGTTTATTCCCTGCAAGATTTCGTGCTTCAAGGTGTGGCATTCCTCCATGACTAAGGTTGTGATCATTATTCAGAAGCGCATGGTTCCAGGTCTTTGGTGCTGCTGGTGTATTTGTTGTTGGTCTCCAGTCACGGTTAGACCAATAGCAATTTGTGTCCCAGCAGTTAGCGCGTTCACCCATGCCATGAAGCATAATGATGATCGGATAGCCTGCAGTGTAACTTGCATTGTAGTTTGAAGGAAAGAGAAGGCGGTAGTTCATCACGAAAGCATCGTTTGAACCGCTGAGCTTCCTCATGTTTCCCTGCGTATACGGACTTGAATCCCATGAAGTCATGTCATGGAATGTGTTGGTCTTTACTCCCGGAGGATTCTCGCGAAAACTAACTGTGATATTTTCCTGTAGATAATAATAGCGATTAGCTGCTTCCGCGAGGCGGATATCCAACGTTCCATAAGGAGTGCTGGTATTGTAGACGAACGCGGTGTCGACTTGTCCCCACGTAGTGGTATAGACAAGCGCCATGATAAAGCCAACAAGTTTTTTCATAGACTGGGGAAGGGTAGATTAGAAGCTATTAGACCGTGTAATAAACGACTCTAAATTATAGAAAATATTTTTAGATAGTTAAAATAACCCGCAAAAATAACCGTTGAACGATAAAAAGGCCCAAAATGATGCATTTTGGGCCATGTAATAAATTGATCGAATGAGTCGTCAGTTAGTCGGACACTATGAATTTGACCTTACGGGTTTGAACACCATTTTCGATGATGAGGTAATACACTCCCGACCTCAGCCTGGCGGAAGGGGTCAACAAAATCCCTGATGAAAGACTAGCTGCATCAGTTGTCGAGGTGAAAACTTTCTTCCCTACCATATCAATTATTGAAATCTCAAGATTGTTATCTTCTCGTGAGTTCCCTTGAACATTTATGTTGTTCCATCTTGCAGGATTCGGAAACACATGCACTTCTGAGTTCCAGCCTTCCAATTCAAAAGCACGGACGTAAAAGGACGATGATGTCTTAACGCAACCACCAAATCTACAAGTCACCTGATAATTTCCGGGTTGATTTATCGACAGGAATGGAGTTGTTGTCACGGCAACTTCTTTGTCATCGAGTGTCCATACATATTGTTCCGCCCTTGTTGCAACGAATAGTGTATCCTGCGAAAGAGTAAGCGATGGAGCTTCCATTTCGATAGGTCTGACCATTACTACATTCATTGGTCCAGTACAACCGTTGGGCGCAACAACAGATACAAAATAGAAGGACTCTGTTACAATCTCATCGGTTTCGAATGTATCGCCACTCACACCTTTGATTTGAGTACCATTGCCATCATACCACACGAACCGTGAACCCTGTACCGAGGTTGACGCCGTAAGGATTGCTTTCTCCCCGACGCATGTGCTGACATCTGCAGTGAGCACATCAGGAGTTTTCGAGAAGTCAACTGTCACGGTAGATGAAAGGGGCGCGGTAGTACAGCCTTTGAATGCTACGTTGATTGCAAATTCATTCAAGCCCTCGCTTAACAAACTTGCCGGGACGTTGAATGCTAACTCGCCACCGTTTCCGTTAGCAGCTGCAATTGATTTTCCTTGCTTGTCAATAACGGTATACTGTGCTCCTTCCTGCGAGTGTTCGAGAAGGATAGATGCACCGTCTCCGCACGAAGTAGTTACCGCAGGGATGACCGAGCGATCTATTTCCGGCCTGTTAATAGTGATTTCGAAACGGGATCCGCCGCGAGACAATGCATCCTCCGTCACGTCGAATTCATAAGATGGAGTCTCACGGAGATTAATCACCGTCCCTGTGAATTTGTCTTCCAGGGCAATGGCGCCAATTCCCAGCATCGTGTAAACATTCTCCGCAGTAAGCGTATAGCGTCCAGGTTGTACGTCTTCCAGACTCAACCGGAAACTCTTGGAACAATAGGTATCGCTCATGTTGTTAATGGCGAGGACCTTTTCTGAGGCAATTGTGCCGAAGTTCAGCATTCCTTCATTTTTCATTTTCAAACCATCCACAGCAGGCTGGAATTCATCCTTACCGATATCAGTGAATGTGATGATGGTGGCATCACTGAACACCGCATTGGAGAGACGAAGAAGCATGTGGCTCACAGGCCTGTCTTCCATGCGGTAGAAAGATTGTTGATCCTGCACTTTTGCCTGCTCTGTTATGGTCAGGGTTGGCGCCGGCCCTACAGCCTGCACATAGAATGCCTGACCCTGCGAAATTCGTCCGCCTGGAAGAATTCCTCCGCCAGTGCCAAGTCCGGTGTTTGCATCATAATATAGAAACTGTCCCGATGATGCGCTGGCGTTGTTCCTCACAGCGACAATGCTTCCGACATCGTTGCGCTGCCATGCGGTGTTATTCCATTGAATTGTGCTTGCATAAGGATTTCCCACGAGGTTCCATCCACCACTAGCAGGATCGCCAGGAGTGAGTGCGAACGGGATATCATGCTGATACGGATTTCCAATATGAGATAGTGTGAAAGCTGTGGCATTACGGATGTAAGCAGCGTAGCCAACTCCCCTCTCAATCGGAGCAGCATTTGTAGTGGTCGGATAACCCACCCATGCAGGCTCATCATAAACGAATAACGAATAGGCTGATGACAGACCAGCACCCTTTGATGCTCCTTCAAAGCTTCCGGTGATCTTGAAAAACTTTTGCCAGTCCGCCACAGTAGTACCAGCTACAGGCGATGATATGTATCGATACGTCTTTTCTTTCTGAGAGAAATATCGTTCAACAATCATGTCTCCGACAATACTTCCGGTGCTACCAATTTCCTCCAGGTTCGCGGTCTTTTCATCAGTAGAAAGAAGGCGAATCATCCCATTAGACTGCAACGTTCCATCGGAGACCTTCACGCCGTGGATGATATCCATTGGAGTGCGTGCGATAACAGAAGCTGCTGCGTTCGAAAGGTTCGTGGTGAAAGAGTACAGCTTATTCTCGATCGGGTCGAGGTGAATGTTTGAATTTCCAGTCGCTGAGGATGTGATCAGTATGTTTGCCCCATTGACCTTAAGCACTCCCGCTTCGTTGCTGCGGTTGATGGTAGCCGCACCTGATAAACTAAGCGTATTCGCGCCAAGGTTCAGGCTTGATCCGTTTCTGAGCGTCAGCCCGCCTCCTGCTGGTGCGCCTAGCCGGAGCGTGATCGGAGCTTCAGATGCCAGTATAACATCGCGATTTTCTTCCGTTCTTATTTCAAATAAGTCAAGGTCTCCACCACTTGTGAGAGTCTGTTGAGCTGTCCCGGAAAAGTGTAGAGCTACCGTTGCGTTTGCGGGAATTTGATCACGAACCCCCTGAATGTTGGCATTGCCAAGAAGATTTAGTCGCGCTGTATTCCCGGCAGGACCTTGAATAGCAAGACCATTTGCAACGGAAAGATCTCCAGTCACCCTGGTCTCTCCGGCAGACAAAGTTTTGCTTCCTGTTCCGACCAAAATCAGATTGCCATAAACTCCATTACGGATCGTCCCGACGTTGGCGTTGTATTGCACGGTACTGGTGAGAGAAAGTTCATCAAATTTCGGGCTGTTTGGGTTCGACACGATGATGACCGCATTCTCCGCAGCATTGATAGTAGCGTTCACAGGACTCTCAATCGTGAGCGTAACCTCTGGGTTCACGATGATTCTCGCTGTAGGGCTTGGAACATTCCATGCACCTCCAACAGAGGTATTGGTGCGATTTGTAACGTAAAGAAAAAGTCCACTCAAATTGAATGAGGACGGAGGATCACCACTTCCATCGGCATTGGGTCCCCAGGTATCGAGTGAGTTCAGGTCTCCAGTCGGTTTAGAAAAGTATACCACTGGTTCAACTGTTTCAAACGTAATTGTATTTGAAGGTTCGGATCTGTTGTCATCGCCATCATAAGCGACAACGTAAACAGAATATTCTGAGAACGGTAGTAGCTCTTCAAGAACGAAGAACGTCTGTGCAGTCGTGGCAGTGAGGACATTGTTTACAAAGATCTCATATCCGATGACCCCAGTATTATCAGTCGATTCCGTCCACGCGAGCGATGCTGACGTGATGGTCTTAGACACGAGGGTAAGATTTTCGGGAGCCGTTGGAGCAACCTCATCTCCAACCGTTGTTGCGTTAACAATGGGAGTGAAGCCTGAAACCCCTGCGTCATTTACGGATCTGAGTCTGTAATAGTATGTAGTGCCGGGCAGTAACGCTGTGTCTGCGTAAGACAATGTCTCTACACGGTTTACGACTGCGAAGGGTCCTTCGGATGAAAGGGAACGCTGAATTTCGAAGGCTGGTTCATTCGTGCCGGGGTACGTCCATGAAAGATTGATCCGGGACATGCCATCAGCTGTGGCTACAAAGTCTACCGGGACGTCAGGTAATATTGGTGCGACGTACACATCGTAGCTTCGAATTCTGTCGTCAGGAAGTGGATAAAATCTTGTCTGGTCAGGCCCTGCATCCGGACCCCGCCACGCGATTGAAAGACACTTGTCTCCAGTGTATTGGAAATATCTCACTTCGATCGAGTGCGTTCCCTCTGTTAATTGGAGGGGTTGAAGACCTGCAAGGAAATTTGTTGTCGGACACGTTCCATCGGTAACCAGCCCTTGTCTTCGGATGACCAACACGCCATCAACATATACTTCAATTCCATCATTGGATGTGATGCGGAAGAGGTACTCACCAGGTGTGTTGACATAGACGTAGCCGTAGAACTTCAAAGTGAAATAATCTTCCTGCGTCCGTGGTTCAAGAGTAAGATTTGCTGATCTGCCTTTGAACTCAGGCATTGTCCAGATGTTTGCAGGTACATCTCTGATGTCAGTAAAACCTCCTGTGGAGTGGTACCAGAAGAATCCATCGATGTAAGTGCTTGCCTGCGCGGGGCTGCTTTGAGGAGAGGTATTGTCGGCAGCATCAATCGCTGCGATACTAAAGCTAAACTCGTTGTTAAGCGGAAGCCCGCTGATTGTGTATTGGGTCGGCGATGCGGGTACCGTCACCGTTGTCGATCCATACCGGATTCTATATCCGTTGATTCCTGTATCATCCGCGGAGGCCGTCCAGGTCAGCTTAACGGATGCTGTATTTGAGGTAATATCCGTGTCCGTCAGAGCAGCGGTCAAATCTGATGGCACAGTTGGAGGAGTTACGTCATTGCCCGTGCTGATAATAAGATTCTGCGCCTCTGCCACCTTGCTGTTTCCGGGTGCATAGTTAGAGCGTCCTGTATTGCTGATCCCACGGATCTTGTACCAATAAATGGTATTCGGTGCAAGGCCGCGATCAACATATAATATTACGTCTTCAGCAGTGATTGTCACTAATGTCCAGCCGGTGCTGGAATTATCTGTAGACTTTCTCCGCCAGATTTCATATCCTGTTTCGAGAGCGGAAAGGTCGTTCCATCGCAAAAGCACCTCTGTTGGGCTATTCAATGTTGCAGTAAAACCCGTTGGAGTAGGTATGTTAGTGGGAGCCTGGTCACTGAAGTATACTCCCTTCGGATTTGACACCTGACTTGGACAGTTGTTGAATGAAGATGTAATGACTGTATAGATCCCATTGTTAGCGCAGTCGCCTTGTGAACAATCTCCTGCCGGGATGTTGACGGTACGGGTATTCGGGAGGCTAGTGGGTTCTCCGTTTTTGTACCAGTAATAATATGCCGCGCCTTCTGGTCCCTGAAGAGTCGCAGTGTTTTTTCCATTGAGGTCCTGAAGCATGGTTGAGCCAACCTGGGAGAGCACTGGGGTTACCGGGCTTTCAACGCCGATGTTTACGTTTTTCGACCAGTTGTTCCATTGTGTTCCTCTCATGAAACGTCCGCGGTATACGCCAGGCTGGTCGGCGACCAGTATATGTCCCGTTGCGCCAGCGATGGTTACTCCATCACGCTGCCATTCATAAGCTGCGAAGCCTTGAGGCATACTGATCTTGGCTCCTACGTCATTGGTACCGCAGACATTCGGGTTGCCATAATAAACGAAAAGGTCAGACTTATTTTTGGAGAGGAACCAGCTGAAGTAGTCAGGTTCTGCATAGGCAGTGTTCCATGTTCCGTGAGCGATATCCGGATATTCGGTGTATCGTGCATTACCACCCGCTTCCTCAAGCACACGAATTGTTTCCTTCGTGTGGACAGGTAGGGGATAAGTATCCTGACCACCCTGGAACATCCATAGCGGGATATTCACCACGCTGTCGATTTGAGACTTGTAAGAATTGTGATCGGGAATAGCAGATTGTGTAGCCGCCGCTGCAAATAGCCAGTCAGCTTCCACAAGAGCAAACAATGCTCCCCGACCGCCGTTAGAGAGTCCGCTTACATAAATACGGTCGGGATCAATGTTGTATTTCTTCATCAACAAACGAAGTACTCTGATAGCATCGCGTGTATCGCCAAGGCCCCAGCCGTTGAGGTTTTGGGGATACAATACAAAACCAGGGAACGCCCGGGGATTAAGGGTTGGATCGTTAGGCAGAAGGTTACCCGCCCTGTTTCTCGCTGAAAGGTGAGCTCCGCCTCCCTGAGCCAGGTTATGGTCGTTATTAAGGAGGTTGTTTATCTGATCTTCCGTAGCGCCAACAGGTTGTGTATTGGCATTGTAAGTCAAGTCGCTGTAATAGCATTCGACTGTCTCCCCCTTATTCCAGCAGTTGCCGCGTTCACCGGCGCCATGAAACACCAGCATCAGTGGGTAACCTTCGCTGTAACCAGGATTGTAGTTATTTGGAAACAATAGCCTGTAGTTGATTCTGTAGTTGCCATTGTAATGGCGCATGTGGCCTTCAGTGTATGGAGAGGTATCCCACGAAGGAGTGCGGTCGAAGAAAGTACCTGTATTCCTCCAGCTATAAGTTTCTCCTTCATGGAGACGGTAGCCGGATATGCTTACCGTTGTGGTGTCTTTATTCTGTGCAAAAGCGATTGTGAATCCAAGAACGAAAAGGATCGAGAGTCCCAGCGTTTTCATCGAGTACATATATTTAGCATGAATCAAATTCGGTTTGATATTGTAAGCATTTATGCCCCTGATGGCAGTCGCAAAGTGCATTTCTTGTCTCTTTATAGTATTGATAATCAATTATTTACGATAATCGCTTTTTCACGCTAAAGACGTTTTCTGCAATTCATCGCGAGGAATACATCTTTAAGCCAGGCCAAATCCCTTTTGTCGAACTCCGGGACTTGGGTGGTTTGCGCGCATACGTTACGCGACAAATGATTTCTTATTTCAAGATTGAATTGATTGCGGAAGGGTAAATAGAATTGGGGATTGATATCCCGAAGTGTAGAAATAATCGGATGACGACCGGACTTATGAGATGCCATTCCGCCCGGCATTACTGAGTGGAAAGGAACAAGCAAATCGCGCGACCAGCGTAAGAAATCTCGCAGCACAAAACTCAGGAGCTCACAGGCATGTATGGTGATCATCGGTTTGAGGATATAGCAATCCTTCGATTACCACATCATAAAACAAGATGCCAGACGAGCGTTTACTTTAGACCATGGTGGTCGTCGGAGCAAGATGACGACCTTTTGTTGTTATTCTATTGAAAGGATCCAGGTATCGCGGAAGGAGTACCGTGACATCTGGCGATAACGGTCACGCAAGGCGCGAGCTTCATCGATAGATTCAACAGTATCCATGTGAACAACGTAATAGCCTCTCGCAGGATGGAATGACACATGCGCCGGGTAGCCTGATCTAACAAGTGTTTTCTGGTAGTTTTTCGCGTTCGTTTCGTTAGCAAAAGCACCTACGATTACATAATGTCCAGGCCGCAGATTTTGTCCGTCCAGACTCTTGACTTCGACCTTTGGCGTGACTTTCGGATTCTCATCGGCAGGATTTTGCTGCACTGGTTTTTCCACAATAGTTTCGACCACTCTCGGTTGTTCAGGTTGAGTTGGTTGTTCCGCTACTGGTTGCGCCGGAGGAAGAATCTGCTGATCCCTAATCTCACGCTCTTTAGTTTCTACTGGATCAATAATATTTGATTCAGGTGCTTTTTCCGGCTGCGGTTGATGCGGCGTTGGTGTTTGCGCGTGGGCGACTGCGGCGGCTGGCTCGTGCTGTTTAACAACGGCGTGAGGACGACCATGGTGTTTTTTTCCGAGCCTTAGGATCAATTGAAATTCATGAGACCCATTTCCGATTTTGTCAGTCTGCTCAGTAGCAAACTCATATGCGTATCCGATTTTGTATTTCTCTTTGATGGTAAATCCGAAGAATGCAAACGCACCATAATCCTGACGGTAGGCTCCACCAATCCATCCCACATTTGAAAGCTTAATGGATGCGAGCGCCTCGACTTGTGGTTCAAGTTCTTCAAATGTTCTGTAGGTCACCATTGGTTCCAATGAAACTCTTTCGCCGAGGTGGAAGTCGTAGCTGATGGAACTTATGGTAGAATTGAGTTGAGCGATTCCGGATTGATTAAACGTCTCTTCAGACACAACCCGGGTTTCAAAAATTGTAGGAAGTGCAAATCCGATTTTGAGGTTATTATACTGGTAGTGAAACCCGAACTGTCCATCCATCGATGAAGTGTTATTGTTGCCAAGCACCGGATCCTGGATATCGTCGGCCTCTTCTCCCTTTAGCCTGCTATTGCTAATACCTGCTGACAACCCGAATGACAACTTATGGACATCGGAGATTTTTTGTCCGAGATATATCTGATAAGAAAAGGAAAGAAATCCTTTGGTAGTTTGAAGCAGGCCTGCCTCATCCTGTAAGGCACTGAAAGCAAAGCCTGCTTTGTAATTAAGTGGAATATGAAGATTCAATGTTCCCGTGGTAGGAGCTCCGCTGATACCTGACCATTGCTTCCGGTAATTGAGGTATAACTCTGTATAACCGGATGGTGCAATGTATGAGGGATTATATAACGATGGATTAATGTAGTAATGATTGTAAAAGAGGTTTTGCTGTCCGAAGGCAGCAGTTGCTGACATCATGCTCACGATAAAGCAAATGCGATTGATCATTTTTCTCATTACTTAATCCTTGCAATAGTTACACTACCACTTTTGGTTATTTTTCCTCCACACCGGATCACATAGAAATATGCTCCATCCGGTACAGGTCGTCCATTGTATGTTCCATCCCACGGAGTTGGATATCCGATTGAAGAATACACCTTCTGACCCTGACGATCAAAAACATTGATCTCACAGTCGGTCAAAAGATCTGCACCTTCTATCATCCATGTCGGATTGAAATTATCGTTATCGGGAGAGAACAAATTTTGTGGACGAATGCCTGGGTTTTCGTCGAATACCCTCACCGTGATTTCATCCGAAGCAGTTTTGTCCTCATTATCTGTTACGGTTACCACGAAACTATATGATCCAGGCAACAGGTTGTTCACAATTAGAACACTTGAATCCGCAGGATCCATTAACACCGGCGAGCCGGATAACTGCTGCCATGAGTATGAAACAATCAGACCATCAGGAGCAGAAGCTGTTGCCTCGAGTCGTACTGTGTTTTGTGGGAGTGAAATTTCCACATCGTCTCCGGCATTCACCACAGGAGGCCCCGTCGGATCGAGAGCAGGGAAGACTGTGACGAATACATCGTCCGTGGCGGTCAACCCTTCACCGTCGGTAACAGTAAACCTGAATATGTAATCACCTGCGACGAGGTTGGAAATCGTCACCGTGTTTTGATTAGCATTCGTAAATGTTGCCGCGGGTCCTTCTGTTTTCTCCCACAGCACTGAGAATCCTGCTGCATCATCCAATGGCGTTCCGGTCAGCACGACCTCGTTGTCAGGAAGTGTTAATGACTGATCACTTCCCGCATCTGCTGAAGGCGCAAGATTCAGTCCTGCGGGCACCACCGTAATGGTTACGAAATCATCGGCGGTCGAACCATCATCGTCAGTTACGGTGAGGCGTACCGTGTAGATTCCTTCGGTCAGATTGTTCATCGTGAGCGTGGCTGTCGTTTCCCCGGTAATTGTGGCAGCAGGACCGTTAGTAATCTCCCAAAGATAGCTGGCAATAGTCCCGTCGGGGTCAGCGCCTGCTCCGATGATAGTAACAGTATTCAAAGGAAGCTTGATAATCTGATCAGCACCGCCATTTGCAGAAGGTGGCTGATTTGCAGACGCAGGCATAACGGTGACAGTGACTTCATCAAAAGCGCTGGCGCCATCATCATCAGTTGCAGTGAGGCGGAATGCATAAACTCCCTGAGCAAGGCCATTCACTTGTGTGAAGAGTGCGCCCGGAGATACTATTGTTGTAGCAGATCCCTGAACCTGAGTCCACACGATTGAAGTAAGACTTCCATCGGAGTCAGAAGCGTCTCCATCAAGGGAAGCGGTATTGTGAGGTTCGTATATAACGATATCGCTACCCGCGTTCACCACAGGAATACTATTTACTGAAGGAGGAAGCACTGTTACTACTGTTTCGTCAGAGTTTGATGCTCCATCATCATCTCGTACAGTCAATCTGAAAACGTAAGTGCCTTCCAGTAAATTGCTGAGACTTAGCGCAGCCGTATTTGATCCGGTCATTGTCACTGCGGGCCCGGATACTTTGACCCATGTATACTCGGCAATAGAGCCATCAGCATCACTACCTCCTCCATTCAGCGTTGCAATCGAAGTTGGAAGCGTAATCGTCTGATCAGGACCAGCACTTGCGATCGGGGCCTGGTTTACAGCTGCATTGTTTACAGTCACAACGACATCGTCTGTATCAATCGATCCGTCGTCGTCTGTCACTGTAAGGCGAAACACATATGTGCCTTCGATCAATCCTGAGACAGTCAGGGTAGGGGTTGATTGATTGGTCATCGCGGCCGGTGGACCACTTTGTTTCGTCCAGGCGTATAGCGCTACCGTTCCATCAGGATCACTTCCCGCACCAAAGAGGGTAGTCCCGTCGTTGGGTAACACAAGAATCTGATCAGGTCCGGCATTGGCCACCGGGCTCTGGTTAACAGTTGAAGGAATAACAGTAACAGTAACTTCATCCGTACCTGTGGCACCATCGTCATCAGTGACTCGTAGCCGGAATACGTATGTTCCTTCTACGAGATTTGATAGGCTTAAAGTTGCTGTGGTTGCGCCGCCCAGTGATGCCGCAGGTCCACTAATCTTCGTCCACGAGTATAATGTTACCGTACCATCCGCATCGGACCCGCTACCCGAAATTGTGGTCGAGTTTACAGGTAATGAAATAGTTTGATCTGCCCCGGCGTTTGCGACAGGAGCCTGATTTGCGGCGACCGCATTGACTGTGATGGTCACGTCATCCGTACCGCTTGCACCGCTATTATCCACGACGGTAAGTCGGAAAACATAAACCCCTTGTACCAGATCGGAAATCGTTACTGTTGGAAGTGAAGGGTTCGCGATAGTGGCAAAAGGTCCGCTCACTTTGCTCCAAGTATAGCTGACGATCGATCCATCGGCATCGCTTGCGCTACCGGTGATGTTAGTACTATTTGTTGGCAGTGTAAGAATTTTGTCTGCTCCGGCATTCGCTACTGGAGCAGCGTTCACAGCGCCGGGAAGAACGGTGACAGTCGCGTCGGATGTTCCCGAGAGCCCTCCGTTATCTGTAACTCTCAGACGAAATACATAAGTACCTTCGAGAAGGTTTGAAAGCGAAAGCGTGGCGGTATTATCATTCGTCATCGTAGCTGACGGGCCACTCTGCTTGGTCCATTGATACGAGGCGATAGAACCATCAGGATCGGTCCCTGAACCTGTAAGATTTATCGCGTTGACCGGAAGGGTAATAGTTTTATTTCCTCCGGCATCTGCAATCGGAGCCTGATTCACAACTGCTGCATTGACGGTGAGTTGCACATCGTCGAATGCAGTGGCACCTTCATTATCTGTCACGGTAAGTCTGAATGTATAAGTTCCGTCAGCCGGTACAACCACCGTCAGGGTAACGGTATTTTGATTGCTTAATGTTACCGCTGTTCCACCAACCTGACTCCAGGTGTATGAGGAAATGGTCCCATCTGAATCGGTTCCAAGGCCAGTAAAGGTGGTGGTGTTTGTGGGGAGTGTGATGCTCTTATCTGCACCGGCGTTTGCAACGGGAGCAAGATTCGCAGCGTTCACAATAATTTTTACATCATCGAAACCAATAGCTCCGTTGTTGTCCGTAACCGTTAGGCGGAAGATGTAGGTACCCTGTAGCAGGTTCGAGGCTGTAAGATTCGCTGAACTCACACCACTGAGCGTAGCCGAAGATGGACCACTCGTTTGGGACCAGACATATGTTTGAATGGTTCCATCGGCATCAGTACCCGATCCGTTAATCGAAACACTATTTGCAGGCAGGTTCAGCGTGATGTCTGCCCCTGCGTTGGCCACTGGTGCTACATTCTGTGCGTTAACAGTTACCAGTAAGATGTCAGTTCCGGTTGAACCCTTATCATCGGTGACAGTGAGTTGAAATGAATATGATCCTTCCACAAGGTTGGCAAGCCCCAGCGTCGAGGTGTTCTGCCCGCTCATTGTGGCTCCAGGTCCTGAAATTTTGGTCCATAGATAAGAAGCAATGGAGCCGTCAGCATCTGTTCCTGACCCATTGATTGCAGTTGAATTAGCAGGAAGAGTAAGGGTGATGTCTGCTCCGGCGTTTGCGACAGGAGCCTGATTAACAGTCTGCGGCTGAACAGTAAGAATTACTTCATCAGAGCCAGTAGCGCCACCGTTATCGGTCACGGTTAATCGGAAGGTATAGGATCCCGCGAGCAGATTGCTGAGCGATAACGTGGCGGTGGCCTGGCCACTAAGCGTACACGCAGGTCCATTGACTTTGATCCATGTATAAGAAGTGATTGTTCCGTCCGAATCTGTTCCTGATCCTGTGAAAGAAGTTGTGTTCGTGGGAAGAGTTATAGAATTATCCGCACCGGCATTAGCGACCGGAGGTGCGTTCACGACTACAGCATTGACGGTGACAGTTACTTCGTCTGTATTGGTGAACCCTTTGTCATCGGTGACTGTAAGTGAAAAAACATAAACCCCCTGGGCGAGCCCTGTGAGCGTAAGTGTTGGTGTCGTTGCGTTAGTAAGTGTACCGGCTGATGGACCACTTACTTTTCCCCATGCATAGGACGCGATACTACCATCAGGATCTGAGCCCGATCCATTAAGAACTGCAGTGCTTGTTGGTAATGTTATAGTTACATCGCTTCCTGCGTTAGCCGTAGGTGCTTGATTTGCTGCTAATACTGTTACGGTTACAGCATCGGTAGCTGTGGCTCCCTGATTGTCTGTGACACTTAGCTGGAATGTGTAAACTCCGACAACCAGATTGCTCAAAAGGAGAGTTGCCGCATTCTGGTTGGTCAATGTCGCACTGGGACCACTTAGTTTGGTCCATGCGTATGAGGCAATAGATCCATCGGTATCACTACCGGATCCACTTAAGGTGGTGCTGTTCGTAGGGAGGTTGACGATTTTGTCAGGTCCTGCATTAGCAACGGGAGGACTATTCACTACAGCCGGTTTCACAATGAGCTGCATCTCATCGAACGCAGTAGCTCCGGCGTTGTCTGTGACCGTTAATCGGAATACATATGTTCCCTGTATCAATCCCGATACACTTAATGTGGAAGATGCGGAGTTTGTTAAGTTCGGAACGTTCGGACCTGATATCCGCGTCCACGCATACGAAGTCACAGAACCATCTGCATCGGAGCCGGTTCCGCTGATATTCGTTGAGTTGGTCGGGAGCGTCAGAGTAATATCAGCTCCGGCATTTGCGACAGGAGCCTGATTCGCTGACACGACTGTGACAGTAACATCATCAGATGCTTTTCCACCTGAGTTGTCGGTCACAGTGACACGAAAGACATATGTTCCGGCGACAAGGTTAGTAATACTAACTGTCGCTGTCGATGTGTTCGCCATCGTTGCACTCGGACCACTTACTTTCTCCCACAGGTACGATGCGATTGTTCCATCTGCATCGCTTGCTGTAGCTGTGATATTAGTCGAGTTCGTCGGAAGGTTGATGGTCTTGTTTGCTCCTGCATTGACTGCAGGGAGTTTATTCGTCACAGTGCTGCTGACGATAATTCTAACTTCGTCCGTGTCCGTATATCCGATGTTGTCAGTTACGGTCAGCTTGTAGACATAAGTACCAGCGACAAGGTTTGTGAGCTTCAATGTGGAAGTACTCTTTCCTGCTTCGGTTCCTGCGGGTCCACTCGTTTTGGCCCATGCCCAGGTAGCGATTGTTCCATCGGGGTCTGTCGCAGATCCAACGACATTCACGCTATTCGTAGGTAAGGTAAGGTTGATGTCGGGTCCTGCATTGGCGGTCGGACCGATATTGTTTCCAATGACAGTAACCGTGATCTGATCTTGCGCCATCTCACCATTGCTTGCCTTCACGAGGAGTTTGAAAACGTGAATCCCTTCTCCCATGTTAGTCAGTGAGAGTGTTGCTGTATTCTGATTAGCAAGAGTACTGGCAGGACCGCTCACCTTGCTCCATGTGTAAGAAGTGATTGTAGCACCTTGCACCGTACCGGTTCCCGTCAACGCAACTGAGTTCGTAGGAAGATTTATACTTCGGTCGGCGCCTGCATTAGCTACGAGCGTTCCATTCTTAAACTGCATGAGCCATTGCCACACGTTCGGATTATGGGTACTGTTATCCCGCTTGAATGCGATATCCCAGCTGTTGTGCCCCACGCCTGGATATAAACTCAGTTTGGCAAGAGGATTTGGAGCAGGGTTACACGCATTGATCGCATTCACCATGTTGATTGATTTTGACGCCACCACCGTGTTGTCAGCGTCGCCATGGTGAGCCCAAACCGGAAGGTTCGTAATACCGAAATTGCATGCGAGTGACGGGCTGTTCCCGCTTCCGCAGACGGGTACGATCGCAGCGAGCTTCTGGCCATATTGCCACTCCTGGGCATATTGCCACACACCACCACCACCGAGTGAGAGCCCTATCAGGTAGATACGCGAAAGATCTACGCGTGGATTTATTGCCTTATAATGTTCTATGACGTTGTCGATGTAAGCATTCGGCCAGCCTCCGTAGGCTGTCTTGAGTTGCGGGCTGACCATGATAAAGTCCGGTCTCCAGCCATCCTTAATGTACTTTGGAGGTCCTGCATTGGCAACGCGGGTTAATTCGGCTTCATTGTTACCTTTTTCACCGGTTCCGTGAAGGAAGAACACAACAGGATACTTGTCGGTATTAGTGGTATAGCTTGGCGGGAGATATTCGTAATACCATATACCCTGAGATGTTTGTTTCGCCACCTGTTGGGAATAGCAGATTACCGACACGCAGAGCAATACTGCGGTCATAGTGGCCTTAAGTAGGTTAGGGATCACACCTAGTCTCATAAAAGTGCAGTTAGGTCTTACAACAATATCATGAATACCGGCCGTCCATGGGAAGGTAAATTGAATTCAACGACAAAATCGCACGACAAAAGCTTAAAGAGTATCGTTTATCTTAAAAGATACTTTATCGTTAGAAAGGGCTGAATCCTTATTTCCTGAAGAAATTGAAAGGATTGAACTTCTTTCTGATTGATTCTACACTTTTCTTCACCGAATAATCCCGGTTGGGGGACTCTTTGGTGTCATGGGCTTTAGGGCGGGAAAAGTAATCGTCAAGCCTCGCAAACTCACGTACCACTCGCTTCACAACAGCATCCACAAAACTCCCATCACGCTCCAGGGCTCTGGTTCCAGTCCATGCCTTCGCGGACGAAGATCTGACAGCGATAACT
>JAEYXN010000007.1 GCA_023431285.1 Bacteroidota bacterium | reverse complement strand
TCAATCGGACCGGGACAACCGTTGGGCGGAAGCAGACTTATTTTTTCGTCTTTTAATGAATCGATGAAAGCCTGTTGATGGCCGACGAACTCCCAGCCCCTTCTGTTCCAATGTTGCCAATCGTGGTTTCCTGGGATGAAGATCCCGTTTGCCGCAGTACCCTTCACCCAATCGATTTGTGTATTAAGGATCCGTTCACCGCGCTCACGGCTGGGATGCCCTGGTCCGGGAAGGCCAAAAGGATAAACGTTATCTCCAAGGTAAACTACAGTAGTCTTTTCACCAGAGGACTCCACCATTTTGCGGAGAACATCTCCTACTGGTTCGTCGTTTATAGTAGGTTCGCCACAATCACCGATAAGGTAGAGAGTGTAGTCAACCTGAGGACTATTCTGTGCAAACAGATTGAAAAAAATACCAAGAAGGAAGAAAATGAGTAAAAGTCGTTTCATGCCACAGTCAGAGCCATACATAAAAAGGAATTCCATTCCCCGGCACACACTCACCGGCGTTCAATATAATTGAAGTCGGTTTTCGTTATGGATTATTTTTTACTTTTAGTTTGAACAATGCTTATGGAATCGGATCTCATTCAGAAAGCCAGAATACTTGCCGAGAATACTTTTGCGGGGAAGGTGTTTGAAAAGCACAACTTTCACAATCTATACCACACCCAGGAGGTTGTGAGGGCGGCCGAGATCATAGGGATCAAGACTGAACTGAATGAGGACGAAATGGAATCGTTGCTCGTGGCAGCCTGGTTACATGATATTGGTTATGAACACGGCTCAAAGGACCACGAGGCGGTTGCGGCGGCTCGCGCCAGGAAGATGCTCGAAGAATCAGGGGCGTCACCGAAGAAGATCTCCGACGTGGTAAATGCGATTGAATCCACAAAGATGCCACAGCAACCTGTGTCCATTGTCAGTAAAGTACTTTGTGACGCAGACCTTTTCCACCTGTCCACAGCGAAGTGCGATGAAAATGCCGGCAAGCTTCGCGACGAGTGGAAGTCCCTTGGGTTCAAGGATATGAAAGACCATGAATGGGTTCAGTTCAACCTTCAATTTATGGAAAGCCATCGTTATCACACTACGTATGGACAGACAGTGCTGGAAGACGGAAAAAAGGAAAACATTAAAAGACTTCGGACAAAACTCATGGAAAAGTTCTCGGAGGGATCGAATGAAGATGCCGCTGCCAATGGTGAGGTTAAAGGAGAAGAAAAGGATGCCGGCGAAGCTAACGGAACCGTGTATGAAGTGGAGAAGCTAAATGCTGAAGTGAACAAACTTCGCGAAAAGCTAAAGAAGGCAAAGTCGCAGAAACCGGATCGCGGGATAGAAACAATGTTCCGTACGACGTCACACAATCATATCCTGCTCAGCGAAATGGCGGATAATAAAGCGAACATTCTTATCACCATTAACTCGATCATTCTTTCGATCGTGGTATCCGTCCTTATTCGAAAGCTTGAAGAAAACCCGAAGCTACTTATTCCTACGGTGCTACTTGTACTAGTGTGTCTTGCTACTACCGTATTTGCAATACTTTCGACGCGGCCAATCGTTAACACCGGAACATTTACCCGTGAAGACATCCATGCCAAGCGCACTAACCTACTCTTCTTCGGGAATTTCTTCGGAATGAAATTACCCGACTACGAATGGGGCATGCGCGAAATGATGAAAGACTCCGAATATCTTTACGGGAGTCTCATCAAAGACATTTACTTTCTCGGCAAGGTCCTGGGGAGAAAATACAAATACCTGAGGATTGCCTACAACATTTTCATGTATGGCTTTGTGCTGTCGATACTATCTTTCCTGATAGCCCTCGCGTTGTCACCGAAGATCCCAGCCTAGTGGATGAATGAAAGAAGCCGAACACTATCAATCCGATCTGAAAGAGAAATGTAGAAAGGATAATCACAAAAATCTCCATAATCGCCTCCTGTTTTAATCATATCAAAAATAGGCTGGCGGCCATAACCGTCTAATGGATATATGATTACCTGTAATTAGCTACGGTATTCGATCAAATAAGACTTTTAATGGACTTGCGAAGCTTCTCTGATCAAAAACCCACTAAGGTCCAGTGCCTTAAACTGGTGGATTATGTAGGCGGTAAAAAACTGATATTCAAAGAGTTACTGGATATCTTCCTCATGGGATCCGACCGGGTTGCACAAACAATCGCGTGGCCGTTAAGCATTATCGTTGAACGGCATCCGGAGCTGGTTAAACCGTATTTGGGAAAGGTTCTTTCAGCCGCCACAAAGCCTGGAGCGCACGATGCCGTCAAAAGAAATGTAATGCGTCTCCTCCAATTTGTAGACGTGCCGGTACGCCTTCGAGGCAAGGCATTGGAACTGGCTTTCACTTTCCTGCAGGACCGAAGTCAGGCAGTCGCCATCCGCGTATTCTCAATGACAGTTATTTTGAACTTATCCGAAAATGAACCCGGACTTCAACGTGAGTTGCAGGTTTTGTTGGAAGATGAAATGCCATTTGGCAGTGCCGCCTTCAGATCAAGAGCATCGCGTGTACTTCGCGCGTTGACGCAACAAAAGCAAAGCAAGTCTAGAAAGAAATCAGTTTCTGAATAAGATCATCGGCAAGTTGCTGTTGATCCATTGGAGATAACTTCTTGTATTCGTCCAATACTTTCACAGCATCTTTGAACTGACGGCTCATCGCAAGGGTAAGTCCCAGGTTAAAGTAACTGTTTGGGAATGAAGGTTCGATCTCGATGGCAATCTCATAGTGGACCTTAGCTAAGGCGAGGTTGCCAACTTCAGCATAGAGGTTTGCAAGATTATAATGCGCTTCGTAATGTCTTGGATCGTGCTTCAGACATTGGGTGAAGCTATCGATGGCTTTCGCAGTCAGTCCGTTCTGGCACTCGATGATACCAAGGTTACAGAAAGCATCCGCAACGCTGTCTCCATTTTCAATCGCTTTGAGATAACCTTTACGGGCGCGGACCTTATCCCCCTGCTCATCGAGCATGAGCGCTTCTTCGAAAGGTGATAGCTGATGCAGCCTGATGATACGGGCGCTCGTAAACAAGTTGAGCTGACCCGACTTGTCCGGACCAGCCTTCTTTTTTGTTACCCGCTCAGGGCCGAACTTCTCCGGTGCGGGAACTGGAAACTTGATTACTTTCGCCATCCGTACAAAGGTAGGCAAAAAGGAAATAGAGGAGGAAGAAAAATCTCAGCGGCTGTGACATCTAATGTCATTGCATGCTACCATGAGGTAAGTTACGAGATCATCCAGCGAAAACAGATTGATAGTTTCAAGTAATGCTTCAAGACAAAGCATCACTTTAACACGAGTAACTCAGCTTGCTTTGCGTCTTGTCTTTTTAGCAGGCTTTTCTTCCTTCTCCGCTTTCTCCTTCGCCTTCTTGGCACCGCCTTTTGCTTTCTCCATTGGCTTCTTCGACGCAGCAATACTCGCTTTGAGGGCGCTCATAATATCGACAACTTTCTTAGGCTCCTCTGACTCACTAACAGTGACAACCTCCTTACCGGAGACCTTCGCGTCGATGATTGCTTTCAGCTTGTCGTAATAATGATCCTTCATTTCGATGTCGGTAAATTTGATCGACATAGAATCAACAAGTGTTTTTGCGAGCTTAAGCTGTTCTTTTTCAGGTTTAACTTCGAGGAGCTGAGGTACCTCCCGCATACTGCGTACCTCATGAGGATAGCGAAGCTTATACATCACCATTCCTCCTTCCAGCGGAGAAAGTAACACCGGCGTCTCGCGGTCCCTCAACACAACCTTTCCAACAGCAATCTTACCGGTTTCTTTCAGGGTATGACTCAACAATCCGTAGGTCTTGGCTGCCACATCGCCATCAGGACCGATATAATACGGCGATTCAAACAACGTAGGATGCACTTCATCATATTGCACGAACCCCTGGATCTCAATCACTTTTTCACTCTTCAACTTCACTTTATCAAAATCCTCCTGATCGATGATCACATATTGTCCCGGTTCATATTGATAACCCTTCACGATCTCGTCGTTCTTCAGAGGCTCACCGGTAACTTTGTCTTTCTTTTCATAACTGACAGGATTGTGCCCATCTTTAGAAAGCAGATTAAAGCTGATTGTCTGACCAGCGTCAATGGCGTTATAAATTCTTATCGGGATTGTAACGAGCGAAAATTGAATATGACCTTTCCAGATGGCGCGCATAATAATTTAGTTTAACTGCAACATGCTAAACTACTGATAGTGAATA
>JAEYXN010000005.1 GCA_023431285.1 Bacteroidota bacterium | reverse complement strand
GCTCGTGCGTCACTGGTATAGATGATCTCTTCGCCAACAGCATTGTCAAATCCGAACTCTCTTGCAGCCGCTTCATTGATAATCAGGGCCGCCGTATCAGAAGGAAAGTCTTTCGAGAAATTTCGCCCCTCAGCCAGTTCAAGCTTCAACACGTCAACATGGTTATAATCGGCGTAGTAGTTTCCCATAATATGATCCTGTTCCGAACCTGCTGATCGAAAAACAGTGGTGTTATTTACCCCTGGAAACGTGTTGTTAGTGAAGCTGGATTCCAGCACTCCATTCTGCTGCTCAATCTTGTTTCGGAAAGCTTCAGCGTTATTCTCAAGCCTACGCACATTTTGAATAATGAGAACATTTTGCTTGTCGAGTCCAATGTTCTTCTCATGCATAAACTGAATCTGTTCGTAGATCACAAAAGTAAATATGATCAGGAGAATAGAAACAAAAAACTGAAACACAACCAATGTACTGCGTACGCCCTTGCTCTTCATACCGGCACGCACTTTTCCTTTAAGAACTTCCACTGCATTAAAAGATGTCAGATAGAAAGCAGGATAGCTTCCTGCGACTACGCCAACAAGAATAATCAGGGAAGCTACACCGATCGCGAATTCGGGTCCGAAGAACATCTCCATCTTCAATTCCTTTCCGGAAAGAACATTGAATGAAGGGAGCAAACTATAGCATGCTATGACAGCAAGCACGACGGCCACGAGACTGTAGATCAAAGACTCGGCGAGAAACTGTGCGATCAACTGGCGGCGAAACGAACCCAATGTTTTACGAAGACCAACTTCTTTTGCGCGACCTGCTGATCGCGCAGTGGTAAGGTTCATAAAATTTATGCAGGCGATAATAAGAATGAAAATACCAATGGCGCTGAAAATATAAACATGCATAATATTCCCACCAGGCAGGATCGAATTGGCTGTCTCTGAGTCGAAGTGGATATCTGTAATCTTCGTAGCGAAAAAGCCATAATCTCCACCGCCTTCACCCATCTGACTCATTGATATACCCATGAGACGTTCCATCTCCGGACCGACATATTTCACCACCAATGATGGAAACTTCTCCTCTACTCCTTTCACCGATGCGCCCGGCTTCAGCTTAAAATAGCTGAACATCCAGTTGCTGAGCCACACTTCTTCCTTCAGACGATCAAATGAACTGCTTGAAATAAGAAGGTTAAAATCGAAATGGGATGTAGCGGGAGGATCTGCCAGAACTGCTGTGACCTTATACGAAGAATTGGGATCATCAATACTGAAAGTTCTCCCTAGCGCAGATTCGTTACCAAAAAATTTCTCAGCGACGGACTTGGTCAGCACCACTGAGTTAGGTTCCCGAAGGGCGGTTTTTGTATCTCCCTGTAACAACTCAAAGGTAAAAAACTGCAGAAAGTTTGAATCGGCGTAAAACACTCTGTCCTGCGTGAGTACCTGGTCATCGAAACGAATGACCGGCTCATTGTAGTATTGAGTTAATCGCGTTGCAGACTCTACCTCGGGAAATTCATTAACAAGGGCCGCCGCCATCGGTGGACAGGTTGTCGCTGTGCGGATCGACTGACCACCAAGTCTCGCTTTGAGGCCAACCTGGTAGATCCTGTCCCCGTCTTTGTGGAACTTGTCGTAAGACAGCTCGTCCGTTACCCAAAGAATGATCAGCAGACTCGCGGTTATACCGGTTGTCATCCCGAGAAGGTTGATTGCTGAAAAGAACTTGTGCTTTGAAATGTTGCGGAGCGCGATTTTTACGTAGTTCCTGAACATTGGTATTTACTTATGTTAAAAGGTAGACTATTCGTTTCTTAAAGTATTGACAGGATTCATATTTGCAGCACTGAACACCTTGTATCCGATCGCCAGTGCCGATATGATGAACATCACAGCGATAGACATCACAAAAGTGACCACACTGGAGGACTGATAGTACTTCCAGATACTTCCCATTAGTGAATCGATAGCAAAATAACTAGCGATCGAACCTAAAGCGGAAGCCACAAACAGGATGATGAAGAATTCCGTGTTGATTATTCGTGTTATGTTCGCGATTGAAGCTCCAAGGACCTTCCTGACGCCGATCTCTTTCATCCTCTTAATAATATTAAGTGAGATGAGCGTAAATAGCCCTGTCGCAGAAAGCATCATCGCAATTACTCCGAGAAAAGCAAACATCTTAAGAATGTTATTATTCACATCCGAAACTTCCTGAAAGTCTGCTGACAACATCCTTCCGTTGTACAGGCGATACGGAAACAATTCCTTCCATTTTGCCTCCATGAACTTATGGACATCCGAGACGTCGCCAGCACTCGCGCTTACAACCAACTGGCTATACTGATCGCGACCGATATAGCGGATCATCACCGGCTCAAGCTCCCTCCATAATCCCATCGTATATACATCCTTCACAACACCCACCACATAAAGTTTAATGGAATCATGATAAATCAGTTCCTTGCCCAAAGGCTTATCCCATCCAAAGAGGTCCACCAATTTTTGAGAAACTATGACTGACTCTTTCTTATCAGTTTCGGACTCAGAAATAAAGTCTCGTCCTTCCTTAAGTGAAAGATTCATCGTTGTCAGATACTTATCTCCCACTGAAATTACATCCGTCTCAATTTGCTTTGACTCGAACTTTACAGGATCGTGAGAACGATTTGAGAAAATACCACTATTGGCACCCGCCATCGACATGATCTTTGGATTGGAAGCAAGAGCATTTCGATAAGCTTCCACTTCGTCTTTGTCATTTAGCCACGCTATGACGGACCCCTTGATATTGAAGCCGAGATCGTAGTTCTGCTGAAACTTCGCATTTTGCCAGAAAGCAAAAGCACTCACAATGGCGATCAGCGAGATAGCGAACTGTGCTCCAAGGAGAAACCAGGAGAAGTAATTGCTTCCGCCGAACTTTAATTTCCCTTTTAAAATACTGATGGGCTCGAAGCGGCTAATGTAAAACGCTGGATAGGCACCGGCTAAAACTCCCGTCAGGAGCAGAACTCCGATCAGGAAAATCAGAAATACAGGATTATCCAGGTAATGCGGTGTGAGCTGCATGAATTCCCAAAGACCATTCCATCCTCTGATCAGGAAATCTGCTAACACCAATCCAAGCAGGAGCGCGATAAAACAGATCAGAATTGTTTCAGTCAGGAACTGAGCAACAAGCTGATTCTTCATACTACCCATCACTTTCCTGATACCAATTTCCTTGAGCCTGCGGGCAGAAATCGCCATCGAAGTATTTGTGAGATTAAAGCAGGCAATCAGCAGAATAAGAATTCCCATTACACCAGAGCCGATAATCGCTGACTTAGGTGGTGCTTCCCATGTCCAGTTTCTCACTTCAGCATCGCGGTCTTTAAAAGCCATTGTGGGAAAATGATCCAGTACGAATTCTTTTATGATGTGGTCTTCGCGAACACGATTGTTGGAAGCAGTGTGAGGTTGCAGTTGTTTCTCAACACCAGCTACCCTATCTGGATTATTGATCTGTATAAACATCGTGAGATCATGACGCCAGTCGTCCTCTTTATGATCTTTAAATTCTTCCTTATGATTCTCGAAATTGAGGTAAGCTTCACGGTAGTAAAAGCTCGAATTTTGTGGCGGCTCACGGAACACTCCACCGACTTTTAATTCCTTCAGTTCGGCCCCATACACCTGAGTAATCAGTTTACCCATTGCTTCAGTGGCCGACCCAAAAAGCCGAACCGCCATCTTTTCGCTGATGAACATGGTTGACTTGTCACCGATCTCTTTTGGAGTTCCCGCCACAAAATCGAAAGTGAACATTGAGAAGAAGTCGGGATCGACATAGGCAAGCCTTGATTCAAACAGGTCGTCTTCGCGTTTAAGGTTCGACCATGAGAAATGAAATCTTGAGCTCTTGTCAACGTCTTTTATGTTCTGTTGAATTATACCAGTTAAGGGAGTGGGTATATATCCGAATTTTTCAACCTGATCATTGAAAATGCGATTTGCACTTACACGATAGACTGATTCACGATTAATATGAACGGAGTCGAAGGAAGTGTCATATTCATAAGCAAAGTATCCCACAATGCAACATCCAATGGCTGTGGCCATGCCAAGGATATTAATGATGATGAAGAGTTTGTTCTTCATCATGTTACGAATCGTGATTACAAGGAAATTCCGGATCATGGCAAATAGGTTAGTTTCATGCGAAAGACGCGTGCGGCCCCGAACTCGTTGCTTCGAGTTGTTTGTTTTTGTTCTGGATCAGGAAAAGGCAGGCAAGAAAGAGATATCCTCTTGTGAGGAAGACAGGCCTGTGAGGACTTTCGCACTCACAGGCTTTCTATCGGACTTATCAATTCAAACTCTAAATATGGAAATGCTCTTTGATGTTTTCTGTAACGACTTTACCGTCGAACAGATTAACAATACGGTGAGCATAGTTAGCATCATAAGGCGAGTGCGTCACCATTACGATGGTAGTTCCTTCTTCATTCAACTGGGAAAGGAGTTTCATTACTTCCTCACCATTCGCTGAATCAAGGTTACCGGTAGGCTCATCGGCAAGAATGACACGCGGCTTAGCAACAATGGCGCGGGAAATAGCAACGCGCTGTTGCTGACCACCCGATAATTGCTGCGGGAAATGGTTTCTGCGGTGCATGATGTTCATTCGCTCGAGAACTTCTTCAACGCGTTGCTTGCGTTCTGCGGACGGAACCTTCATATAAAGAAGGGGCAACTCCACATTTTCAAAAACTGTCAGCTCGTCGATCAGGTTAAAGCTCTGAAATACGAAACCGATAGAACCTTTGCGAAGTTGTGCTCGCTGACGTTCTGAGTATTTCGATACTTCGTGCTCCCCGAAGAAATACTCTCCACCGGAAGGATTATCCAACAAGCCAAGAATATTCAGAAGAGTAGACTTTCCACAACCGGAAGGCCCCATGATGGCGACGAACTCTCCTTCTTTGATGTCAAGATTGATGTTGTTTAACGCGGTCGTCTCCACTTCTTCCGTCGTGTAGACTTTTTCGAGGTTTTTAAGTTTTATCATGGCGATTATTTTCGATTTGATGTTTATGTGATGTTTGTTGTTTTAAGTCCGCGTTAATTCAGCAGAAGTACTTCAATGTCACCGTAGTTTTCATAAGAAGAGGTGATCACTTTATCGCCAGGCTTTAATCCATCCAGCACTTCGAAATGTTCTGTGTTTTTCCGTCCAAGTTTAATGTTCCTCCGCACCGCGCGATCACCATCGAGTACGTAGACCCAGTTCCCACCGGTATCTTTATAAAAACCACCCACTGGCAATAAGAGCTCTTCGGAAGACTGACCAAGTTCTATTCTGAGACGGAGAGACTGGCCGCGGCGAATTCCCGAAGGGGTATCACCGATAAATTTCATATCCACATCGAATCGACCGTTCTGAATCGTAGGATAAATATACATTATCTCCAGCTCATAGTCTTTATTGTTGAACGACGTCGTTGCATGCAACCCCGTTGCTATACGCGGAAGGTAAAGTTCATCGATTGGCACGCGGACTTTGTAGCTTCCGACGATGTCGACCTGCCCAAGGCGTTGGCCGGGATTCACGTTCTGACCTGCATCAAGTTGTGGCCGTGAAAGCTGTCCATCCATTGGAGCGCGGATCACCAGGTTATCAAGGATACGACCAACTCCATCGAGACTCTGACTCATCTTTCTTTCAGAAAAATTCAATTCACGCAACTGGCGAAGACGATCCAGCGAGTCGTTTTTATAAACTTCGTAAGTAATCCTTCTGCGTTCAATATTGTATTTATAGTCAGCTTCAGTGCGTTCGAATTCCTGCTTAGAGATAAGTTTCTTTTCGAAAAGCTGCTTCTGACGATGATATTGAGGCTCAAGAATCTGGAGCTGATTATCGATCAGCGCCAAAGTCTGACGTTGTTCAAGATCGTTTCGTGTAATACCAAGACGGGTGTCTCTCACGCGGTTAATACTTTCGTTAAGCTGAGCTTCCTGCTGTAAGACTGTTAATTCGCGGTTAAGGTTGCTCAACTCCAGAATAACATCACCTTCTTTCAGCATTTGACCACTTTCAGCCACGACCTTTTTGATGGTTCCACCCTCAATGGCGTCCAGATAAACTGTCCGGCTAGGTTCCACCGTACCAGTCTGCGGAATAAACTCCTGGAAAACTCCCCTCCTGACTTCCGAAATTGTAATCTTGTCTTTCTCAACCTTTAACTTTGACCTGCGGTCGGCCCAGATAAACTGGTATCCAATCAGAACTACCAGCAGCGCTATACCGCCGTAAGTTCCGATCCGCTTCACTGTCCATTTCTTCTTGACTAGTTGCTTGTCCATTCGTTTTTGATTGTTCGTGCGTTAGTGGGCGTTTGCCAACAAATGTGCCAAGGACGAATCAGCGTAAAATGCCGGATATTGGGCTATTTGGCGTAGTCTCCTCGTTCAAAGCTGAACGGGTATGTTCGAAACCGAACGCATTGTTCGTTCGCAAACATCTCAAATGGGCGTTTTCTGAGTCGTTTAGGTGTTAGCTGCTTTCGGTATAGCCTTTGCCCGTTTGCGAACGGTGGTGTTTGAATATGAGACACACCAGGAACCAAACTGTTATAACAAATGGAGCAAAAGCAAGGTAAAATTCTGATCGTTGATGACAACGAAGACCTTTTGAAAGCGGCGAAAATGTACTTGAAGCGCCACTTCGCCCAGGTAGACATCGAGAAAAATCCGGAGGCCATTCCCACTCTCATGAATAACGAGGATTATGATGTAATCCTTCTGGATATGAATTTTACCAAGGACGTCAGTAGCGGAAGGGAAGGTTATTACTGGCTGGAGCGAATTCTTCAGATTGATCCTTCTTCTGTGGTTGTCCTCATTACCGCTTACGGGGATGTGCAGATGGCGGTCAAAGCAATAAAAGCCGGAGCTACTGATTTCGTATTGAAACCCTGGGAGAATGAAAAACTTCTCGCCACGTTGTATTCGGCGATGCGTCTTCGGGAATCGCGCGATACTATTGAGACATTAAAATTTAAAAACGAAGAGATCAACTCCGCGCTTAATGACAGGTACAGCGATATCCTGGGCCAGAGTACTGTAATGCAACGGATCTTCCAAACGATAGATCGCGTCGCGCGGACCGACGCCAACGTTTTGATTCTTGGAGAAAACGGAACCGGCAAAGAACTGATCGCCCGGGCCATTCATAAAAACTCAGCTCGACAGAAAGAAAATTTCGTTGGCGTAGATCTTGGTTCTATAACGGAGACGCTATTCGAAAGTGAGCTTTTTGGTCATAAGAAGGGATCGTTCACCGACGCGAAGGAAGATCGTGCAGGACGATTTGAATTGGCAAACGGGGGAACACTTTTCCTTGACGAGATAGGAAATCTTTCTATGCCTCTCCAGGCGAAATTACTGACCGTGCTTCAAAATAGAAAGGTGAGTCGTGTAGGTGCGAATAAAGAAACGCCCGTAGACATCCGGCTGATATGCGCTACCAACATGCCATTATATGAAATGGTTAAGGAGAACAGATTCAGGCAGGATCTTCTTTACAGGATTAATACTATCGAAATCGAGATCCCGCCGTTGAGAGAGCGCTTCGAAGACATTCCGGTGCTGGCCAATCATTTTCTGAAACACTATGCTGCCAAGTATGAAAAACCCCTTAGTAAGATCAGCGAAGCTGCAATGGCGCGAATGCATAAACATCCATGGCCGGGCAATATCCGCGAGCTTCAGCACGCAATTGAAAGAGCGGTTATTCTAAGTAATACAAGTGTCCTACAGCCTGAGGATTTTAACTTCTCGAGCACGAGTCAAAAAGAAGATGGACAACTCAATCTGGATCAGTATAACCTTGAGGAAGTTGAAAAGCTCCTGATCCGGAAGGTGTTGAAAAAACACAACGGCAACATTACGCAAGCGGCTACGGAACTTGGACTCACCCGATCATCCCTGTACCGACGACTTGAGAAATATGGATTGTAGACCCGGCTCCGCAAATGAAACCGCGATAATGATTACCTTTGTTGTTTCCTTTAAGTAAGCGGATTGAGTTTCAGGTTTACAGATTTCAGGACAAAGGTAACCCTTAGGGTACTGTCCCTGGGGATTAGTGTATGGCTTTTCATGTTCATGATCACCCGGCCGAACATGCTATTTGCCGCAATCCTCATGGGATTGGTGATCATCTTCCAGCACGTTGAGTTATTTCGTTTTGTCAGCCAAACCAACCGCAAGCTTACCCGCTTTCTGGAGTCGGTTAAATATTCTGATTTCATTACAGGGTTCACTTCCGATAACAAGCTTGGAAAGAGCTTCAAGGAGCTTAATACAGCATTCACTGAAGTATTGGATGCTTTCAGAAAGGCAAGATCAGAGAAAGAGGAACAGGGACAATATCTGAACACCGTTGTTCAACAGGTAAGAACAGGTATCCTGTCTTTTGACTCGGATGGCGCCGTGCAGCTCATCAATGCCAACGCGAAACGTTTCATGAATGTGTCTTCATTGAAAAACATTCATGAACTCATCCAGACGAATCCAAAATTATTTCACAGCATCAATAACGCAGAACCGGGAAAGAGTGAGCTCTATAAAGGGAGTAACGAACTTTACCTGACGATCCAGGCCACTGAGCTCCGGATCAGGGGAGCGGATGTAAAGCTGGTGACGTTGCAGAATATCCAACCTGAATTGCAGCAGCAGGAACTCGAAGCGTGGCAGAATCTGACAAGGGTCTTGCGTCACGAGATCATGAATTCGATCACACCAATATCATCCCTGACATCTACACTACGCGACATTTTGGATCACGAAATGGAAAAGCAGGGCACAGGCTATGCGTTGAAGGAAGAGGGAGCGGAGGATTTACGCGAAGGACTTGCCACAATTGAGAATCGTAGCAAAGGATTGATCAAGTTCATTGATGCTTACAGAGAATATACCTCTCTACCGAAACCAACCTTCAAGCAAGTTCGGCTCAAAGAACTAATCGATAAGGTTGCGCACCTTATGAAGACTGACCTGAAAAGAACGAACATCAACTTCGAATACGAATGCTTGTCCGAGTACATCACCATTCAGGCCGATGAGGAGATGATCGAACAGGTGCTCATCAATTTATTGAAGAACGCCAAGGAAGCGCTCTCTGAAACAGATGAGCCATCGCTGAAGCTAATCGGCAAATTAGAAGACAATGCAATAAAGATCGAGGTGATCGATAATGGTCCGGGAATTATCAAGGAAGCCATCGATCATATCTTCGTACCCTTTTACACGACAAAAAGGACTGGGTCTGGCATTGGCCTAAGTCTTTCCCGACAAATCATGCAGATGCACAACGGTTCGATCACCGTGGAATCAGAACCGGATGTATTAACGATCTTTACACTCCGATTCTGAAACCTCAGGCTAAACAGCCTTGAAGACCGCGGTAGCGTTGTGTCCTCCAAAACCAAAAGTATTACTCATCGCCACCTTAATGGGAGCCTCTACTTTGCTACCAGTGATGATATTAATACCAGAGGGAATAGATGAGTCTATGTTAGTTGTGTTAATGGTTGGAGGGATGACACCTTCATGAAGCGCTTTGATGCTGATAATCGCTTCAATAGCACCTGCGCCACCCAACAGATGTCCTGTCGCCGACTTTGTGGCGCTAACAAACATCTTTGAGGCGTGATCCCCGAAGAAAGTTTTTACTGCTTTCATTTCGCTTTCGTCTCCAACGGGTGTCGATGTCGCGTGAGGATTAAGGTAATCAACATCGGATGCTTCCAGCCCTGCATCTTCCAACGCCCATTTCATACCAAGGATTGCTCCGGCACCTTCGGGATGAGTGGCTGTAAGATGATACGCATCAGCAGACATTCCTCCACCAGCAACCTCTGCATATATCCTTGCACCTCTCCTTTTTGCATGCTCATATTCCTCCAGGATAAGGGAACCTGCACCTTCTCCCATGACAAAACCATCACGATCAACATCGAAAGGGCGCGACGCCGTTGACGGATCATCATTGCGTGTTGAAAGCGCTTTCAACGCACTGAACCCACCGATGCCAGCTTCATTAATCGCGGCTTCGGAACCACCTGCGACAATTACGTCCGCTTTTCCCCAGCGGATATAATTCATTGCGTCTATGATAGCAGTTGTCGATGTCGCGCATGCCGATACGGTTGTGAAGTTCGGGCCCATAAAACCATACTTGATTGAAATCCAACCCGAAGCAATGTCTACTATTACTTTCGGGATGAAATATGGATTGATTCTGGGAGTACCATCTCCCCTTCCGAAGGCAATCATCTCCTGTTGAAACGTGTAGAACCCGCCGTTACCCGAGCCCCAGATCACGCCTACGCGGGTCTTGTCAATCTTATCAGGATCGAGGCCTGAATCTCTCAATGCTTCTCCCGATGTGATGAGAGCGTACTGAGTAAACGGGTCCATCTTTCTTACTTCCGATTTCTCGAAATAATTTAACGGATCATATCCTTTCAGTTCACAAGCGAATTTGGTTTTGAATTTTGAGGTGTCGAATGTCGTAATGGGAGCAGCACCACTCTTTCCTGAGATTAGCGCTGACCAAAATGCTTCAACATTATTTCCGAGGGGTGTCAAAGCACCTAACCCGGTGACGACTACTTTTCGTTGTGTCATTTTATAGTAATTGTGTCTAGTATACTTTTACAATGTTTCACGGCATGCTTCATTGCGACGTCGCTTGAAGAAACACGAGATATCATCAACGCACCTTCGATAAGAGAAAAAAACACCGTGGCCAGTTCCTTGCTCCTTGCATTCTTCACAAACTCGCCCCTTTGCTTTCCTTCGTCAATAAGCATTGCGATGTATGTAATTGTTTTGCCAATCTCCTCAGTTACCACATCCCTAAAAAACGTATGATGATCATCCGCCTGAACGGCCGTATTTAAAAGAGGACAACCGCCATCAATGGGCGGGTTGAATACATAATCAGAGAAAAAAGAAAGAAGCCTCAGAAGTTTTCCTTTTGAAGAGGCATTACGTGCAATAAGAGATTGCCCGACCTCCCTCACTCTTTTCATGGAATAACGGAAAGCCTCTCGGGCGATGTCCTCCTTGCCAGAAAAATTTCCGTAAAGAGATCCCTTAGTTAACCCTGTTGCCTCCTCAAGAACAGCAAGAGATGCGCCATCGAAGCCGTACTTATTAAAGACAGGCGCCGTCTTCTCCACAATGAACTGCCTGGTTCGCTCCGACTTCGTCATGAAGTAAAATTATACCGATTGGTATATTTTTACAAATAAAGTTTGACTATTCTGGTAATGATGTGAGAATCAGTCTAAAGAAAAGATTCGTTTCATCGGCACCCATTTCTCGCCCGGTACGGCGAAGGGAAGTGCTTGCTGATAATTCCACATGAGTTTCTCCCACTCCTGAACCCGTTCGTTGTCACGGTCCAGTCTGGCTTTACGCTCAAAAGAAAAATCATCCAGTGTTTCCATTATCATGAACAACCTGTTGCCCGCGCGGTAGATCTCCATTTTTGTAATTCCGCTATCGCGAATACTTTCGAGAATTTCCGGCCAGATTGAGTCATGCCATCTTTCGTATTCTGCGATGGAGTCAACATTATCCTTAAGATCTAGCGCAAGGCAGTGCCGCATAATCAGGAATTAGGTTTCACTTTGTAACCTCTTATTCCATAGAAAATGATGACCGCAAAGCAAATCATCGGAATAATAAGTGCATGGTTGACGCCCTGTAGGGAAATCAATCCGGCTAATGGAGGAAGAACCGCACCACCAACGATAGCCATGATTACTAACCCAGATCCTAACTTGACCTGGTCGCCAAGATTTTTGATCGACAGTGAAAAGATCGTAGGGAACATGATCGACAAGAAAAAGTTGATCATACTGATCGCGATCACCGCAGATAACCCTGATCCCATCCAGCCATACAGTGCGAGCATCAGACTGCATACACCATAGATCGCCAATAACCTTGGCGCAGGGACCTTAGAGAGTAACCACGTTCCAATGAATCGTCCGATCATGAAAAGTATGAATGCAAACGAAGCGTGATAGGCGGCGTATTGTGTCGGCGTGAGACCATCAGAAAGGCGGTAAATCCAGGTGACGATCCCAAGGTTCTCCTCTCTGGCAAAATGGATCTTCATATCTATGAAATATCCCCACAGCGATGCCTGCGCACCCACATAGAAGAACTGTGTGATAATGCCGAACATAAGATGGCGATGCCTGGTAATTCCTTTAAAAGATGCGTGACGTTCATCGCTGGACGAGATCTCAGGCATCTTGGTGATCATGAAAAGAATGGCGACAAGCAAGACGACCCCACCAATAACAAGGTACGGCCCTTGCACCGAATTCGCTTCAGCTATTCGAATGGCCTCCGCTTCCGCGAAGGGCATGGCATCTAGCGTTTCGTTAGAGTATTCCTTCTCTGAAAAAATAAACAGACTGCCGATTACCGGCGCGATGATGGTGCTCAACCCGTTGAAGGACTGCGCGAAATTAATTCTTCTGTCGGCAGTAGCGGGATCCCCCAAAACAATCACGTACGGATTTGCTGCCGTTTCCAGGAATGCGAGACCGCAAGCAATAATGAATAGCGCTGCAAGAAACAATCCGTAAACCCGGATCTCAGCCGCAGGAAAGAATATAAAAGCCCCGGCAGCAAATAACATGAGTCCTATTATGATTCCCTTTTTGTAACCAACCCTGTTCATGAGAAACGCGGCAGGCAGGGCCATCACAAAATAACCGATATAGAAGGCTGAATCGACGATCCCAGCCTGCGCGCGGTTGAGATTCAGGGCAGTCTGAAAGTGTTTAATCAACGTACCGTTGAGGCTATTCGCAATACCCCAAAGAAAAAACAGCGATGTTACCAGGGCAAACGGAACCAGATATTTATTACCAGTCGCAGTTTGCTCATTTGCTTTGAAAGTTTCGCTAGAGGAAATAGGCATGTAATTAATGTTTTAGAAGTGCGCGGTCGAGATGGACGTATCCCCCATCAATATGGACTAGCTGTCCCGTTGTATGGGAAGATCTTGGTGAAAGAAGAAAAACTACTGCATTGGCAATTTCCTCGGCTGTTGTCATTCTTTGTTCGAAAGGAATCTTTTCTGTTATTGATTGAAGTTTCTCTTCGGGATCATTAAAAGTCTTGATCCACTTATCATACAGCGGTGTATAACATTCCGCCACGATAACAGCATTCACGCGAATACTGAATGGCAAAAGTTCAACTGCCCACTCACGGGTTAACGCGTTTCTTGCACCGTTCGCGGCAGCATAACCAGATGTATGTCCCTGGCCTGTTTCAGCCGTCTTCGATCCAATATTGACAATGGCTCCTTTTGTCTTTTTCAATGAAGGAAGTGCATGGTGCACAATCAAATAATAATGCACGACGTTTCGATGAAGCGAGGCAACGAAGTCTTCATAGTTCCCCTTCTCAAGTCCCACACCGTCATTCACACCCGCATTATTCACTACGCCATCGATCCGTCCGAACTTCTCCAGTACTGCGTCAACGGCACGTTTACACGCTGATGGATCAGAAAGCTCCGCTGCAAATTGCCAGCCCTTCCCGCCATTCTTTTCAATGGATTTCATCGTCACCAGATTATCGCTTTCATTTCTTCCGATAATGACAGGGATGGCTCCCTCTGCGGCAAGTACTCTGACGATTCCCTCACCAATTCCTTTCGCTCCCCCTGTTACGATAATGATTTTGTCCTTAAGTTGAAGATCCATGAGTTTTTGGTTTGTTCTTAATTTACCAGAATATAAAGCAAGTTATAGTTTATAGAACTCCGTCGCGCTGAAGCCTAAGATCTGATTTCTTTCATTTACAGAAAGGGCCGATAAGTAATCGTTCACTATGCCGAACTGATCATTATAAGAACCCGCTACCAGACAAACGGGCCAGTCCGATCCATACATCAAGCGCGACGGTCCAAATGCTTCCAGAATGACATCGATGTACGGGTATATTTGTTCGCGTGTCCAGGTTGACCACTCCGCTTCAGTGACCATCCCTGAAATTTTGCAGCAGACATTATCAAAGCCTGCGACTGCTTTCATATCCTTTTTCCATTGATCAATCGCTCCAGTCTTTATCGACGGTTTAGCAATATGATCCACTACTATGCGTATGTCTGTGGTCTCCTTAAGAAATATGATTGCTTCCGCCAATTGATGATGATAGACCAACAGATCAAATCTGAAGTCGAAGTTCCTGAGCCTCTTTACCCCTTCGATAAATTTCTTGCCGGATAGAAACCCATCCGGTTCTGCCTGAACAATATGCCGAAACCCTTTCAGTTTTTTCGCGTGCGAATAGCGCCGGAGTTGATCTTCGAGGTCAGGTGCGAAGAAGTCAACCCAACCCACTACACCCGCTATGAAATCGAAACGTCCTGCCAAATCGAGAAGAAACTCAGTTTCTGTCCGCGACTGATCCGCCTGCACAGAAACACAGGCGTCGATATTATTTTGTTTCAGAAGTGGTTCGAGGTGGTGCGGAAGGAAATCCCGTCGAATCGCACTCATGTCAGGAGTGATCCACGCGTCCCTTACCGGATCGAATTTCCAAAAATGTTGATGGGCGTCTACCGTCATTGGAAGTACCTGTCAATCAAATTGCAACCTGACGTTGTGTGCCCAGGCCGTCAATGCCGAGTTCAACCACATCACCTTTTTTCAAATAAATAGGAGGATTAAAACCGAGACCCACACCTGCCGGAGTGCCAGTCGAAATAACATCACCGGGAAGAAGACTCATGAATTGACTGAGATAGCTAATCAAGAAAGGAATCTGAAATACAAGATTAGATGTGTTTCCATTCTGATATTGTTTCCCGTTGACGGATAACCAAAGCGAAAGGTTATGTACATCTTTAATTTCGTCAGGAGTAACCAGGTACGGCCCCATTGGCGCAAAAGTATCACAGCTCTTGCCCTTCACCCATTGTCCGCCTCGTTCCAACTGAAATTCACGTTCACTGTAATCGTTGTGGAGGCAAAATCCTGCAATGTAATTCATCGCTTCTGATTCACTCACGTAAGAGGTGCGCTTGCCGATGACAACAGCGAGCTCAACCTCCCAGTCAGTCTTAGTACTGTTTCTGGGTAGAACCAGATCATCATTGGGACCACATAATGCTGATGTTGACTTGAAAAAGATAATGGGCTCCGTAGGGATCTTCGCGCCCGTTTCCTTCGCATGATCGGAATAGTTTAGACCAATGCAGATGATTTTCGAAGGCCGAAGAAATGGTGTTCCTGTTCGGTCCGGGTTTTTAATCTCCGGCAGGTTTTGTTGATTACTCACCCATGACGAAAGTCGTGCCACACCGTCATTCCCGAAAAAAGTTTCACCGAAGTCTTCACCAAAAGAAGAAACGTCGTAAACTTTGTTGTCGATCATTACGGCCGGTTTCTCTTTGCCTGGTTCGCCAACCCGAAGTAATTTCATGCTTATACTTTTAATGTTAATTATTCAACCGTGTAAATCCTCCATCGATCACATAGTCTGATCCGGTTACGAAAGAAGCTTCATCAGAACAGAGATACAAAGCCAACGCGGCTATTTCATCCGGCTTACCCATACGTCCGATGGGCTGAGTCTTTGATAGTTTTTCAAACATCTCCTCTTCCCGTCCTGGGTAATTGTTCTTCAGAAATCCATCCACGAATGCAGTATGAACTCTCGCCGGAGAGATGCTATTGCAGCGTATCTTATGTGAAAGATAATCTTTTGCTACTGAAAGCGTCATCGATAGTACGGCGCCTTTCGTCATCGAATACGCGAAACGGTCGGATATCCCTACCGTTGCAGCAACAGAGACCAAGTTCAGAATAACACCACCGCGTCCTTTCATTCTGGGAATGACGGCTTGCATCGTATTGAAAACGCCTTTTACATTCACGCTGAACAGTCGGTCAATATCCTGCTCCTCCGTGGTTTCGATATTTCCGATGTGGGCAACGCCTGCGCTATTCACCAGGATATCGATTGGTCCGGCCCCCTGTTCTATTTTTTCAATAGCAGACTGAACCTCTTTCTGACTGGTAACATTTACTGCGTGCGCAACTGCTGAATGACCGGCCTTAATAATTTCAGCGACCGCTGAATTGGCAGCTTCAATATTAAGTTCGATAATATGAACAATCGCTCCTTGTGCCGCAAAGCACGACGCGATAGCTTTCCCTATCCCACTGCCTCCACCCGTGATCAGCGCAACTTTCGATTTAAGACTGAACATGTAATCAATAGTTTTCGTACGCCTGTTAATATAACATCATCGAACAAACGATGACGCAATGCCGACCGAAAGTAAAAGGAAATTGAGGAAAGTAAAAGGAAATATTTCGTGTAGGACTCAGGCGTGTCCGGCGAGGAAGGAATCCCACTCTTCGGTTTGCCCGTTCATGAAATCTTTGAGGAAGATAGAATACGATGGTTTCGACGGCTTTTTCTTCAGAGGCATAGAAGCTTCTTCAGGCGTAAAGTCACCCTTTTTAGCATTACATCTCTTGCAGGCTGTGACCAGGTTTGTCCATGTGTCCTTCCCGCCTTTTGCCCTTGGCGTCACGTGATCTATCGTCAACTCCCTCTTGGTGCCGCAATACTGGCACTCATGGTTATCGCGTTTAAAGATATTTTGCCTGGTAAGATTAACGCCCTTGTAAGGGGCGTTAACATATCGATTCAGACGAATGACCGATGGCATCGGAAAAGTCTTGGTCACAGAATGTAATTTGTATCCATTCGCTGACCTCACCATTTCACTTTTATTGAGAAAGACGAGTATGAATGCCCGTTCTACCGAACACACCATGAGAGGACTGTTGTCCTGATTCAATACCAACACCCGGTTATTCATGAATGTAATATAATTCCAAACTTTTGAACAAGCAAAAGGCAGGGAATCATAAGATTACGTCAAAGATATTCTTAGAGGACGAGATCAAACGTCCGCCAGAATTCGTCGCAGGTGAGAGAAGGTGTGTGTAAGTTCCCCGGTTTCAGAATGAACTATGCCTTCGGCCGTAAGGCGATCGACGCGTACCCGTCCCGAGGCGTGAATGATTTTGCCGTCGGGAAGGACGAGGCCGGTATGGGTGATCCTATCGTCGTCGTTCTTAAAAAATGCCAGATCCCCGGCCATGCCATCGTTGAATGCGGGGACTGCTTTTCCCTGGCCGGCCTGCTGGGATGCGTCTCGCAGCAATGGATATCCGCTGATCCGGAACACCATCTGAGAGAACCCCGAACAATCAACCCCGAACGGAGTCTTCCCTCCCCAGAGATACGGGGCATGCATATACTTGAAGGCAACTCCTCGCAGAAATTCAAACTCACGTTTTTGTCCGATGTTTTTCGCCTCACCATTGAAAGCGTATTGCTCCTCCATCTTAAAAAGCTCAGAGCTTGAGATTGGAATAACACTTCCAATCACTATGACCATTGGACTCTTGTTGAAAAGGATGGATGTCGTGAGGTCCATCGTGATCTTAAACTCCGCACGATTCAGATATTCGAAATAATCGTGGCCAATTTCGTGATGCTGCTTGCGATCGATCCATCCTTCGTAATGATCGTGATTGATACGGATCTTCTTCCATTTCTGATCCTCAGATGAATCAATGACTTCATAATGATCGCCAAAAAGCAACTGTGTCGTCAACTCTGCTTTGTCTGATGCCTCTGCCCGCACGGGAACAACACTCAGTCTGCAAACGCCAAAAATTTGTGCGCTCATCCGATATATTAAGTTAGGATATGGTTAGAACTTAATTCTGTTCAACTCACGCTTCGCTTCTCGTTCGCGGATGCTATCACGTTTATCATGAAGTTTTTTTCCTTTACCAAGAGCGATCTCCATCTTTGCGAACCCCCGGTCATTGATGAAGAGTCGTAATGGGACTAGCGTGAGTCCTTTTTCTTCGACTTTCCCCTCAAGCTTCCGTATTTCAGATCTTTTAAGAAGAAGTTTCCGCTCGCGTGTGGGCTCGTGATTGTAGTGGGTCCCCTGCGCGTAAGGAGTAATGTTCACACCCTTCACGAAGACTTCTCCATTGTTGATGTAACAGTAACCATCCTGAAGATTTGCCTTCCCTTCCCGAATCGATTTTATCTCTGTTCCGGTAAGTACGATCCCAGCGACATATCGCTCAAGGATTTCGTATTCGAATCCAGCCTGCCGATTCCTGATGTTTATCTCTTTACTAAAGCGTTGTTTCATACTTCAATTTTCGCGCGTGAAAAGTTTCGCGATCCGCGTCCGTGGCAGGATTCTCTGGCCTGTCTTCCCTATAGCAATCAACCTGTCTTTTACACGCGCTTCATAAAAACAAATTAACTCATTCCCTTCAATGTGATCGACCCACGCTGCAAATATAATTTCTTCACCTACAAATGCGGGCGACTTATGCTCAACACTGAGGAATGTGCCTACACCTTCCTCGTCGTCAGACTTCATTTCCATTACGAATTGTCTCGTGGTCCATTCGGCGTCACGCGCCAGAGAAAAAGTGGCGTAAACATCATGAACGATCTCACCATCGAATGCAGCGACGTCGGAAGATTGGATTGTCCGCCTGAATTCTTTGCGATCACCTGGCTTAAAGACTTTTGTCATTTGATAGGCATTCGGGCTAGTGGTGTCACATCAAGCGAAGAGAACTCTCCTTTGAGAAACTTATAATGGGCGGCTATCGCTATCATCCCCGCGTTGTCCGTACAATATTCAAACGCAGGAATAAATACATCCCAGTGATGCTTCGCCCCCATTGCCTGTAACTCGGTCTGCAATCCCGAATTTGCCGACACTCCACCGGCGATGGCGATCTGACGAATTCCCGTCTTTTCCATGGCAAGTTTAACCTTATCAAGCAGCATCTTTATCAGCGCTGCCTGTAAGCTTGCACAAAGGTCATTCAGGTTTTTTGAGATAAAGTCCTGATCCTCTTTGATGGCATCACGAAGGAGATATAACAACGCTGTCTTTATTCCGCTGAATGAAAAATCCAACCCCGGTAACGAAGTGATCGGAAAAGCGAATGCTCTGCTATTACCTTCTTTCGCGTGCTTATCGATAAGTGGGCCACCTGGATATGGCAATCCCATCATCTTCGCGCCTTTATCGAATGCTTCTCCGACAGCGTCGTCCCGCGTTTGTCCGATCACCTCCATGTCGAGATAATCCCGCACGAGCACGATCTGTGTATGGCCACCGCTCACTGTGAGGCAGAGAAAAGGGAAGGAAGGTTTGGGATCGTCTATGAAATGTGCCAGCACGTGGGCCTGCATGTGGTTGACTTCAATCAGGGGCAAATTGAGACCAAGAGCCAGCCCTTTGGCGAAGGAAACTCCCACGAGGAGCGATCCCATTAGTCCGGGGCCCCTTGTAAAGGCAATGGCGGTCAGATCTTCTGGTTTGATACTTGCTTTCTTCAAAGCCTCATCCACAACCATAACAATGTTTTGTTGATGAGCACGGGAGGCCAGCTCGGGCACCACGCCACCGTATTTTCGATGAACCGCCTGTGAAGCGATAATATTATTAAGTACCTTGCCGTTTGTGACTACGGAGGCCGATGTCTCGTCGCAGGAGGATTCAATGGCAAGGATAACGGACTGCATGGGTTGACAAATGAAATGGC